>JAIRXK010000010.1 GCA_031268315.1 Puniceicoccales bacterium
CCTAGGATTTCGGCGACCTTGCCCCATTGGCCCAGGGTGCACATGTGCACTAAAAGCTTTGCCGCGAGCTGCTGCAGCGTATGTTGCTCTGGGAGAACGATCGACGCGCTCTGCGGCCGCCGATGCCAGGTTTGAAAAATGATCGCCAGTGCTTCGGGATTTGCCCGTGTCCCCGCCAGAAACATGGCCACACTTTTTACTAACGCGTCGCTCAGATCGTGGTCCAGCACCGTTGAAATGTATTTTTCCAATTCTAGGGCCTGCTCCATTTTCCAACTAGTTTCCGGCGTCTGGGCGGAGGGTGGCGGATTGGAAGAAAGTTGCCGGGCGGATGCGGCCCGCGCCGGCGAGTTTAATCCCCCATTGGGGCTACTTTCGCCCTTTTCGCGGGCCTGATAATCCAGGGGATTCATTTGCTGAAAATTTGACATAGATGCTCCTCCGGTTGGAGATCCCACCATAGGAAATATTTTCCAATTGTCAATGCTTAAATGCCTCATCTGCAGACGGAAAGCATTCTACCAACGCCCAAAAAATTTAAAAGGGAGTCCAACTCATGCAATTGAGGTATTCTTTTAGTCTGAATGCTTTACTGAAAAATTTTTCGCCGATATAGATTTTACGAAAATGCTTCTCCCGCCCATCGATCGGATAGAGAATCATATTTTCGCATCGGAGAACGACTATGTTCGGAGTTCTCATTTGTCTATCATCCTGATGTAGAGAGACTTATCTTTTTTTAAAAAAACATCGATTTTTTTTTAAAAAACACTTGAATCAGGGATCTCCGGAAAGATAGATCGAGGAGTATAAAATTATGAATATGGACCTTCGCAGCGAAGTAAACGGAATATTGGCGCGCCTGGCGCGGTCTTTGCACTTGGATGAATTGTCGCTGGATAATAATTTGCACTGCATGCTCATGTTTGATGACAAAATTATCCTTAATTTGGAGCTAGATGAAAAGCATGAGCATCTCATTTCCTATTCCTATATCGGAGAGGTTCCACTCGTTGGGCGGGAAAATATTTTCGAAAAGCTTCTTGAGCCCAATTTTTTTTGGAACGGAACCAACGGAATGACCATTGGCATTGATAAACAATCGCAGACTGTTGTATTAATGATGCGTTTTCAGCTCCCTTTAAAGAGTGCTGAGAACTTTGAAGAAAATTTGGCGGATTTTGTTGACACCACGGAATTTTGGATGCATAAACTGTCTACAATGACGCAGGAGGCAGAGGAAATTTCTCTGGCCGCTGATTGAGTCATTTAGATGGGTGGAAAAATGGATATCTTGAAAGTAAGTTCGGGAATCATTGGGCGTTCGAAAATACCTGCTGATGTGATCGGAAGTAGTCAATTGAATCAGCAAAATGCTAGTATAGGGTTTGGGAAGCGTAATGTTGCGGGTTACAATAAAACGGGCAAAGTTAGTACGCTCTCTAGTTGCGCATTCGACGACCATGATAAGACAAAGGGCTTCGGAGGACGCAGTGTTTCAAAAATGGAAGGCAGGGATGCTCGTTGCCAGACATATGGACAATATATGGGAAACAGAGACATCTAGACCGGCACGAGCACGGTGATGTAATCGCAGTATTGCCGTAGTTACTTAAGGGTGAAGTAGATGCCGACTGAGCTCCCATGCCACTGCGTGGGCGTACTGTGTTCTTGCTCCGTGCAATTCTGTTGCAGTGGTGCTTTGTGCGCGTCTTGGGAAAATTTATAATGAGGTATTTGGGCATCGATTACGGCACCCGTCGCCTGGGATTGAGCTATGGAGACGAGATGGGTGTGGCCGTTCCCGTCGATCCCATCATTTATGCGCATGAAGAAGTTCTTTGGAATAGTCTGGATGCGGCAATTCGAAGTAGAAAAATTGATGCGTTTGTCTTGGGCTACCCCACCCACATGTGTGGAAAATCAACAAAAATTACGGCCTTGGTGGAACAATTTGAGAAAAAGCTTTGCGTCCGCTACGGAAAGCCAATCCACCGTAGCGATGAGCGGCTAACGTCGTTTCAGGTATTCGCAGACCATTCAACCTACGGAACGGGACCAGCTTACAGGAATATGGGGCGCCATCGACGCACGGGCAAAGATGATTCGCGGGCCGCAGCGGTGATTCTTCAGGATTTTTTAGACGGAATTAATTCAATGAATCACTGAAATTCATCGACGAGCTGCTGGAATGAAAAGGTGGCGTACCGTGCTCGACATGAAAATGAGCAACGTTGCAAAATATCGTCCAGCGATGCAACTGTGGCAGTCAACTTTGCCATCTGCTGCATTTGCCTTGGGTGAGCAATTGGTCATGGGCAATTTTGAAAAAATATTTCTAGACCGTAAATTTTTCTTGCAATAGCAAGTTTAGGTGCTAGCTTCCGGGCACCATGAGTGGAAGATGTATTACCTTTACAGGTGGATTCTCTCGTCTGCGCGCCGCCTTTCTTATTGCTGGCACAGCAATTGGCGCCGGCGAGCTTGGCCTCCCAATGGCCCTAAGCAAAGCCGGATATGTTCCCGCATTTTTCGGCACACTGCTGGTGTATTTGTGCATGCTCGCATCCGGTATGCTGACGACGAAGCTTTTTTTAAATTCCCATGCGGAAGATCTGCCTTCACTTTTCCGTAGTCACTTGGGAAAATGTTGGGCAGGTGTTTTTAATTGCAGCTATTTTGCTTTGGCATTTTGTCTGCTGGTTGCCTATTGGAGCGGGCTATTTAGCCTTCTCGGCGGAACGAAATTGGCACTCGCTGTGCTGGGAATTTTTGCAGGAATTCTATTCATGGGTCTCGGTGGAAAGTTTTTATTCGTTACACAGATGAATACGCTCTTAACCGCTGCTCTCGTAGCTGTATTTTGCGCACTCATTGTCTACGGATTTACCCATGGGAATCAGCCCATTGCTGGGCATCAGTCATGGAAACACCTGCCCTGTGGTCTTCCGGTCATTCTATGCAGTTTCGGCTATCACCAGGTCATACCCATTGTTTGCAAGCAGCTCGGCAGCAACAAACGTGTTATCTTTTCGACCCTCATTCTTGGCACGATACTACCATTGCTTTTTGCTCTGAGCGTCTTTACGCTGGGATTTCATCTATTTTCGCCGGAAGAATTGGCACTGGCAGCGAAGCGTGGAATTCCCATGTTTGCACTCCTCCGTGACAGCGCAATTTCAAAGCCGCTCGTATGTCTAGGACGATGCTTCTCACTGCTGGCCATCGGCACTTCGCTACTGGGCATATCTCTGGCAATGAGGGGTGCTATCAATGACCTCCTACGTGGCAAAAATCGATTTCGTATGAAGGAAATGCTCGTCCTCCTGCCATTTCCCATCGCCATGCTTAATCCCGGATTATTTCTGTTTGTCCTCGGACTATGCGGAGGGATATTTGGCAATCTCATTGCAGGGATCATTCCCGTAATGCCATTTCTACTTGCCGATCGATTCCGCTTCCGCTATCTCTTATTGTGGGGTATTTTTGTCGGAATTTTTGCCATTGAAGTTTCGCAAATCGTGCGCGCCGCCATTTGCTAATGGATGGGGCAGTGCGGACCTACTTTTCCCTTTGCAGTGAAATTCTTGGGTCAATGGACAGAAGAAGTAGGTCTGCGATAAGATTAAAAATGACAACGAGGGATGCGTAGATAATTAGAATACCGCCAATTACTGTGTAATCTCGGTTACCTATTGCCTGTATAAACAGACGTCCCATTCCCGGTATGTTGAATAGATTTTCAATTACAAATATCCCACTTAGGACACCGGCGCTGCATGGGCCGAGGTAGGCTATAACCGGCTGAATGCCATTAAAAAAAATGTGCCTTTTGAAAATTTTCCATGGAGAAAGACCCTTTGCCATCGCCGTGCGTACGTAGAGCTGCGTCCGCTGCTCAGCCATGCTTTGCCGCGTCAGCCGTCCAATAAATGCGGAATAGTAGAGTACCAATGTAGTTAGCGGGAGAATGGCGCTGCGAAGATTGCCCCAGCCGAATGCTGGGAAAATATGAAATTTATAGACAAAAACATAGCAAAGAATCGGACCCACCACATAGGCGGGCATGCAAATGAGGAATACTTCTGCGCCGGACAGTAGTCGGTCCCACCACTTTCCATATGCCACTGCCTGCATAAGACCTACGGTGATCCCAATGGCAATGGACAGAATGAGGGCACACGCACCTAGCGTGAAACTGGTTCTCATTTTATTTTGCAAAAGTTCGCCGACGGACCAGCCAATTTGCCGATAGGACGGGCCCAAATCTCCGTGTAAAATTTTTCCCATGTAATTTCCGTACTGGGATATGAGCGAATCTCTGTCGCCGTAGTAAGCTTCCATTGCAATGCGAATCTCTCCTGGCAATTCTCGCTCATCGTCAAACGGCCCGCCCGGAACATAGCGCAGCATAACAAATGTGAGGGTTAAAACCAGCCACACCACGGGAATGGTGCTAAAAAGACGGCGCAGGCAATGAAGAAACATAGATACTACGGATTTTTGATTGTAATATTTTGATAGAGGTGGTAGTCAATCAAGTTTGAATGCCATCCACGAATGCGGGAGGAAATGAGGTGTCTATTGGTGTCAAAGTAGAGCGGCAAAATGGGTGCTTCGGCCATGAGAATTGCCTCCGCTTTGGCATAGGCGCTCCTTCGCTTTCCTTCGGAAGTTGTTGCCACTGCCTTTTCCATGTAGTGATCAAATTTTTGATGATGCCAGCGGGTATAATTATTAGGTGCATTGCACTGGAAAAGTTCCAAAAATGTCTGCGGATCATTGAAGTCTCCGACCCATCCACCGCGGCCAATGTCATAGTTTCCACTGCGGCGCGTGATGAGGAATGATTTCCATTCCTCATTGCGCAGAATGACTTCGATTCCCAATTCCCTCTTCCACATTTCTTGAATAACTTGAGCAATAAATTGGTGTGTATTCGACGTATTAAAGGTGAGGCTCAGTTGTGGAAATCCTACTCCGCCTGGAAATCCCGCTTCGGCAAGCAAACGTCGCGCTTCCTCGGGCTGATAGCCCAAGTTTTCTCCGGAATAGCAATAGCCACCGACTCCGGGTGGAACTAAATTTCCAGCGGCAAATTTTGCATCGAAGTGAATTAGGCGGCATAGGGCGCTACGGTCGATGGCCATGGACAATGCCCGGCGAACGCGGCGGTCATCCAATGGAAAATGTTCACAGTTAAAGATGTAGTAGAAGCTGTGCAAACTTGCGGTTTCATGGAACAGTTGGGGATAGCGGATGCGAAAATCATCGAGAAAATTTTCAGAAACGGAGGCCGTAATATCAATTTCGCCGGCAAAAAATGCATTTTGCACCGCCATTTTATCAGTAAGCGGGTAGAAAACTACCCGTTCTACGGCAACATCATCACTTCCATGGTAATAGACATTTTTTTCAATGACGATGCGATCCCCAATGCGCCATTCCTTCAATGCATAGGGGCCATTGCTGAGCATATGCGGCGGTTGAGCCCAGGGCGTGTCACGCCTTTCCATGGCACCGAAAGATTGCAAATTTTTTTTTGAAATCGGCGACCATGCGGGATGGGTGAGCAGGGCGAGAAAATAGGCCGTTGGTTTTTCTAGTGCGATTTCCAAGTGCCGGTCGTCCAGGGCACGAATTCCAACCTCCTCCCAGGGAACCTTCCCTTCATAGTATGGGCGGCATTTTTTTACAGGAAATGCCAAGTCAACTAGCGGCGATGCGATGGAAGTGGTGAGTAATCGCTGCAATGCATTCACAAAGTCGCCGGCACAGACGGCACTGCCATCGCTCCATTTCGCATCGGGTCGCAGCGTAAATAGGTACGTGCATCCATCGGACGAAATTTCCCATTGCTCTGCCACGGCCGGAAGTGGTTCAAGGGTCACCTCATCCATGGCAACCAAACCTTCGAATAAACCGCGCAGGACAGAAATCCCTTGGAGATCGCAGGCAATGTGCGGGTCCAGTGAAGCCGGCTCGCTGCCATTGGCTATGTGCAGCGTCGCTAGGCTTGTCTGCTGCACGGTCCTCCCACACGCAAAGGCAATGCCGCTACCTAGGAGCAATGTGAAGATAAGTCGCAGTCGTCTCATATTTGAAGGAAAGCACAGCCCATCGCCCAAGGAAAGCTTTTTTGGCAATGGGTTTGAACAAACGGCCGATTAAATTTGTGAAATTTTTCTTGCAAATTCAAAAATTTCCCCTAAATTCATTAAATTATGGGGAGTCATATATATTCACTTGCTTAGCTTAATAGATAATAAAATGTGTAATGAATTGGAAAAAATACATCAAAGCTGCGGAAAATGGCTTGGAATCCATGCCGTTGGTCCTGCTGCAAAAATAACTGCGGTGCTCATTGCTACGGCAACCGTTATTTTAGAATTTCCCATTTGGATTTTGGCGGCTCTGTTTGTCTGCCCAATAGCGGCTATCGCTGGGCACAAAGATTTTGCAATAAATATTCTCCGCATGCGATATATTCAAATTTTCCTAGATGCAGCATTTTCTAAAGCTAAATTTTCCGACGACGCCATAGCGAAGGAGGATCAGTACTCGAGTGAATTCGAGAATAAAGTAATAAAACTTGACGAGCATGAAAACCTAAAAAATTCTGACAATACATCCTTAGACGGCTTCGAGCTGCAGCTTCCACAATTGAATAGTAACCATGACTCCACGCATGTGGCTCCGAAAAATTCCCAGGTAATGTCTCTCAGTGGTAATGTATTGTGCGTACGAGACAGCTCAATAATGCGCAAGCAATTCCATGACATTGAAGCATTAGATCTTTTGCTAAAGTTGAGTTTTCCCTCCCCGCAATTTATAGTAAGGGAGAATGCTTTTGGCTCGGAATCGACCTTTCTTGATTGCAATAGAGGCCTTTTTGATTTCGAATATAGATTTTTAGAAATCTCTAATCGGGCCCCTTTTAAGATTATCCCATTCCATGATTCCCGAGTGAATGGCGATTGTCATACTTTCATCACTGAAGTCACTTTTTTAATCGAAGATAAAATTTGGAAAAATCAAAACATCTATATGGAAGTAAATTCAGTATTCATTGAAGTTCTTAAAGCTATTTACATGTCTCTAAATGAAACACTATTAAAAGTCCAATTTCAAAATGGAGAATTACTGCAATCTTCCACCGACCATCGCCTAATGACATTCTTTCCTGAGCAATGTAGTAACGCTGATTACTTCAAGACACTTTATGATGGGGTAATATGTCCTATTTTAAAAAAATTTTCCCTGAAGCCACCTAATTATACTATAGCCATGAAGTACCTTGCAAAAATTTGGGCCTTTTTGGAAAACAGTCTTTTCCTGAAAGCAGATCATGGCGATTTTTCAACCGGCATAATTCCCCTAGAATTTTGTCCGCAAGTTCGCAGCAAAACTCCAAAATTGACGTACGAGACTGCGGGACAAGCTGGCGATTTCATGGGCTTATTTTCGAATACTATACTTCAAAACGTTCCATTGAATGGCGATTGCAATTTTGTTAATTTTCAGCATATCAATTTAATTAATCTCAAATGCAATCTTGTGTGCAACGCTGGATTAAAATTTTCCATGATTGCCATTACTATGCCATTGTTAATAATCGAATCCAAGAAATTGCCTTTTAGCGGAAGTGAAATTTCTAAGGATCCTAATTCAGCGCTAGACGAAGTTATTTTCGGTTTCATTGACCATAAAATATGGGAAAATGCGAATTGGAGTGAGTGTTCCTACGAGAAATTTTTACTTCCTAGCATAATCAATAAATTCTATGATGAGTGCGATAAAAATATAAAAGTGGAAATACAGGATAAAGGTTTAGATAAAGCCAAGGAGAAGGAAGTATATGAATTTATAGCATCCAATGCGCCGCTTAAATTGTATTGTTTATATGATGTCACTAAAATTATCATGAAAAATGAAAGTAAAAATATAAGAATAGATAGAAGTAAACTTATATCAATATACGTTTGCATCTTTAATAGTTTTACAGAAAGAGTGAATAATGAATTCGAATGCTCAATAGAATTATTGCCTTTTCCGAATTTTATTAGCAATAGTAGCAATGGCAAAAAACTGAAATCATCAGACATTAAGGTAATACTGGATCAACTCGAAAGAGGCTCAATGAGAGCGGCAATAACAGATCATGATTTGCTTTATATTGTACACTCTGGGAAAATGACAAACTTAATCAATGATGTCATAGGATGTGATGTGATTAAAATAATTGGATCTGGCATTGTCAGCGTTGTTCTCGAAGTGCTTTTGGACGGAGACAAGTCGCACTGCATTAAAAAAATTTTTAGCGATGATCTAGAGAGTTCTAGTTTTTGCATAGGAGTGGCTTCTAGTTTTTTCGAACAACAAACACAGAAAAAACCCCTATTAGCTGAAAGAACAAATTTGGTAGGCATGATAGGCGCTCTTTTTGTAAAGCATGGTGGCGAGAATAGCTATTCACCGACCCACACTACTACTGTTTGCGAAGGCGAAAATTGCAAATATATCGTAATGTCAAAATGTGGGGATACGACATTGTATAATTTTAGAAATAGTAAGGAGAAAATTGCAGAACTAGCAATTAGATCACTAATACACTGCCAATTTCTTGAAATGATTATTGGCGATATGGATTTTCACGCAGGGAATTGCTTGTTTGATGGAGTAAGATTTTACCTCATCGACGCGGGATATTCATTTGTTCCATTTGATATTTTATCCGATGATCCATTTGACAGTGCGGCAGAATTTTTTTTCAATTGTGATTACCTGTGTTCGCAGTCTGAAAGAAGTGAGAATGAGCAAAAAATTAAAACTCTCTTCTCTGAAAAAATGGGAGAATTTTCAAAGCTAGCATTTCTTACAGAAGATTGTAATCTTAAAAAACTATCATACATTAAATGTGACCATATCGAAAATGCATGCTGCGGCAATGATAATTTGAGAAAAATTCAGAATATGCAAGATATAACAGAAGCTCTAAATAATTACAAAACAAACTCTTTAGAAGAAAAAAAGAAAGAAGCAAAGTGCACAATGAGCATTCACACTAAATTGCCCCCACTTACGAAAGAATTTAAAAAAATGTATGCTGCGATACTAGAGGACTGCGCGGACATCGTGCCAAAGTATATGCAGGAAAATCAATTTACTGTGAAGGAAATTTCCGCAGCAGAAAATCGCATAAAAACTCTACAAAGAACTGTTAATGCTACTGAAATTGTCGAAGGTCGGTATTTGGATGTTATCAGCAAAAAGTCATTTTCGTTAGAAAAGACGATATTGAGCGAAGTTATATTGAATTTATAGAAAATTGGCCGAAATTCATTGCGATTGGCAGATTAACTTTTCCGCATTGAAAATCGGCTAGTGAGCGTGGGCTTTGCTGTGTAAATTGCAAAAATTATGCTAAATTCATCGAAATTTTTGTTGCAAATTTAAAAATTTCCCCTAGATTTCGTTAGCGAAAATGAATCAAATCGACTCGTTTGCGCTAATTAGCAAGTTCAAAGAATGCTAAAATGAGCAATAAATTGGAAAGATTGCATCAGGATTACGGAAAATGGCTCGAGGCACATAGTACAGGCCCAATCACGCAAGTAACAGCTGTACTCATTGCAACGGCAACCTGTGTTTTAGAATTTCCCATTTGGATTTTGGTGGTTCTGTTTGTCTGCCCAATAGCAGCCATTGGGGGCTATAAAGATCTTGCAATGAATATCATTTGCATGCGGCACCTTCGCATTTTTTTAAACGCAGCATTTTTCGAAACTAAATTGATCCATGATGCCTCACCTCAATTTCGGCAATTGGATAAATCTATGAATTCAAACGATGACAATCGTGAAATTTCAAATGACATTAAGCAGGTGGTATCGATGCAAAGCGAGGACCAATGTCAACAGGAAAGTGCCAATTCCTTGCATTCAATCAGCGATGAGGTAGGTAATATCGTTCCCGATTCCAATCACGATGGCCAATGTCAACAGAAAAGTGCCAATTCCTTGCATCCAATCAGCGATGAGGCAGGTAGTATTGTTTCCGATTCCAATCATGATGGCCAATGTCAACAGGAAAGTGCCAATTTCTTGCATCCAATCAGCGATGAGGTAGGTAGTATCGTTTCCGATTCCAATCACGATGGCCAAGGTCAACGGAAAAGTGCCAATTCCGCGAATTCAGCCAGTAATGCAGCAGATAGTAATGTTCACAAAGGCAATCGCGAATTCCAGAATCAACAGGAAAACAATCATTCCTTGCATCCAATCAGCAATGAGGTAAATGGACTCATTGTCGGCTCCAACTCTATGCCCTCGCACCTTAATGAGTCTGAATTGCCATCGACGCCTGGAGTTAAGATCACTTTTGAGAATTCAGAATCTTCTTCGGAAAAAGCCAAATTAATTGATACTGCATTCAATTCCATCGATAAGAAAATGTCACTGAATTTCGCTGAAAAAAAATTTCTATTTCCAAACTTAATAAAGAAATTTTACGTAAAACTAATAGAGCATGCGAGGAAAGTAAACAACAATCAAATACCACAGAAAATAGGTGCAGCAAGAAAATGCCTATTAGATGATTTGTCAAGCGTGGCAAAAATTGCTAAACTCAATAAATCAACGGCAGTAAATGAATCCGAAATAACCTCCGTATATATTGATATTTTCAATTATTACATAAAGAAAATAAATTCACAGTGCAAATGCAAAATTAAAAAGCTATGCTGCAATGGCCCAGTTTGCTGCAAACTTAATGCCATAGATTTAAAAAAAACAAGGTTGACGGATATTATTAATCATATTGGAATTAACTCAACTGTAACGAAGTGCGGATTGATTCACAGAATTCAAACTAAAAGAATAATAAATTTCGTCGATAATGCAATAGGATGCAATATTATTAAAATTATCGGCATTGGAAATAGTAGCGCTGTATTCGAAGCACTGTCAAATGAACAAAACATAGTATGCATCAAGCAAATCTTCGATAACAAGCTGGAAAGTGAAAATTTTTGTAACAGTTGGCTAAGTAGCCTTTATGAAGAAAGTACAATCAAGGAACCGAAGTTATTGGAAAGGACAGAGTTAGCGAGCGAGATAGGGGAACTATTTGCGAAAGCAACTACAAAACACGATTCTTCGCCAACGCATAGTGCTTGCAGCTATTTTGACACAAATTCTCCCAATCAATATCTTGTAATGTCAAAGTGTGGAGATATGCCATTATTTGAATTCATAAAATCCGACAATAAATTAACAGAAGTGATGGTTCGATCACTGATACATGGCCAATTTTTTGGAATGATCATTGGTCATGTGGACCTTCACTATGGAAATTGGCTATGCGATGGGGAAAAAGTTTACGTCATTGACATGGGATTTACTTTCCCTCCATTCAATATTTTCGCCACCAATTTATTTCGAGAGGCGATACGAATTCCACTCAATTATGAGTGCTATTGCTCAGAATCCGAAGAAAAAGAGAATAAAAAAAGAATTAAAACTTTCCTCAAAGGCATTGCAAAAGACCGTCCGGGCCAAAAAAACATCCATGATAAGGATCGGCTCAATGAACTATTTCGCATTAGAATTGAATATATCGAAGATGCGATTAAGGAAGCAAAATCACCTGACCTTTCTTCCATTGAAGGCATCTGGAAAGTGTTAAAAGAACATAGAGAAGCTTTGCGAAAATCAGAAATGGCGACTGCGCAAAAGGCAATTCATGTTTATACTGAGTTGCCCCCACTTACCAAAGAAATAAAAGAAATGTATATGCATATATTGGAAAAGTGCAGGAAGCGTCTTCCAGGTTCAATGAGAGATAATCATTTTACTGAAAAGGAAATTTCAGCGACGAAGGAACGCGTAGCGGAACTTCAAAAAATCGTTAAAAATGCCAAAATCATGCAAGGTCAATACCTAGATCAAGAAAATCGAGAGATATTTTCGAATCCAAAAACGATACTTAATGTGGTCCGAGCGCGACTTTGACTAAGGAGGAGTTCAGCGAAATTTTTATTGAACGATCATTCCACACAGTCGTCTCCATTTTGTCTGATCATTTCTTCCAATGCATCGATGGCATGGGCTTCATCAATGCCACGCCGCACACATTGGCCTCGATGATAAATGTTAACTTTTCCGTTGGCACTTCCAATGTAGCCGTAGTCCGCATCGCTCATTTCTCCCGGACCATTTACCACACAACCCATAACGGCAATTTTCAAGTGCTTTAGACGGGAAAATCGGCGGCGGACATGGTCTAAAGTTTCTGCCACATTGTATTGCGTGCGACCACAAGTAGGGCAGGCTATAATTTCACCATGGAATCGTCCAAGGCGAAAAATTTGTAAAAGGCACCGCACGGCCTCGCGCTTCCATGGTGGAAATGTGGTTATGTCGGGAAGAAAATTTGCATTTTCAACGGAAAGCAATTGGCCGATGAGGCCTAGAATTTCGTCGTCGTAGCTCCCTGATTGCGACTCCTGCAAATCATCGATCCAATGCTCGTCGGAAAATTTTTTTAACTGGCAGAGTAACTCCTTTGATTTTTCTTTTAAAATTTCTAAGCAAAGCCGATGGCGATTTAAAAAATCTAATAATTTCTTTGCGAAGCGAATTTCATTTACCGATTTTTCCGTTAGAGATAGTCGCAGTGTATCTCCGATATTTTTCGAAAGTAATATGCCCACTGCAATGGCATTTTTAATCCTCGCTTCCAGGCCATTTCCAGCTTCGGTTACGCCCAGATGAAATGGGTAATTTTTTCCGAGCGAGTTAAATTTTTCCCTGGCCATTTCATTGATTAGCAATGTGGAGATGGGATCACTCCACTTGAATGAAGCCACCAAATTTTTTAAGTCTACCTCCTCTGCCCATTGGACCATTTCCAGGACGCTGGCAATGGCGGCTAATTCTGCAGAAGCGCTGGACATGCGATGGTGATTGGACAGGGAGCCGCCGTTGCTTCCAATGCGAACGGAACAATTGCATTCGCGGGCCCGCGAAAAAAATTTTTTTGCCATTTTTTCAATTCGCTTTCTTTCACCTTCCAGTGTATCTTTGTCTACAATTGCCATGGATCGGGCCCCGTGGCTGGCAAAATTCCCTGGATTAATGCGAATTTTTTCACACACTTCCAGTGCGTCAATGGCAAGTTTACCCTGAAAGTGGACGTCGCCAATAAATGCGATTGCATCGCAGGAAAGGTCACGGCGCAGCCTTTGAAATTGTTGCAACGCCAATTCACTTGGAATGGCAACGCGTACCAGGTGACACCCTTCCGCGGCAATGTCTTCCAATTCCCGCCTCCACGAAATCTCATTCTCCACTCCACGGCCCATCATTGTCTGAATCGAGATTGCGTTTCCACCGCCCACATTCCACTTACCAATGGGAACGGAGTGAATTGTTGCTAAGGATTCCATGGGCTTTTCTTAAAAATTTCTGCCAAATTCCGTGTCTGTGCGGTGGGATAGTCGGGAAGTTTTTCAGAAAAAAAATAGCCCAAGGCCGACCATTGCGCAGAGCATTGAAGCGATAAAAAATCGCATGACAATTTGTGATTCCTTCCAGCCGCCAAGCTCAAAGTGATGATGTAGCGGTGCCATGCGAAATATGCGCTTCCCGTCGCTCAATTTGTAGTAGTAAACTTGAAAAATGACGGAAAGCGATTCTGCGACAAAAACACCGCCAATGGCCACGAGAAGAAATGGCTCCATCAATAAAAATGATACAATTCCCAAGAGTCCTCCCACTGCGAGGGATCCGGTGTCGCCCATGAAAATTTTTGCAGGATGAGCATTGTGCCATAGAAATGGAAGCAATGAGCCGCCTACGGCGGCCAAGCATATGGCCAGGGACTTTGCTTCCGGAATATGAGGAATGTGCTTTGCCGTTGCAAATGAAACGGTGGCCGTACCCACGCAAATGGCAACGAGGGCCACTAGAGAGCTGAGGCTGCAAAGGGTGGCCAATCCGTCCAGTCCATCGCTAAGGTTGACTCCATTCCCTGCGCCTGCTAGGACTAGGAAAAGGAAAATAAATAAACTTACATTGGATAGATTGGAAATGAGCGGGCGCTGGAGCAGTGGCACTCGCAAGTTGTGGAGTTCACTGAAATATTGGGAATCGAAGTGGGCGATGAGGAGAAGTGAACCGAGGCAAAGAAGTGCCTGAAGTAGGAGCTTTACCCTAGCGGGGATGCCGCGGCTGTTGTGGCCATGGACTTTGATAAAATCATCGAGAAAGCCCAAAATGGCAAATCCGACAAAAACAAATAGCGCCACGCCAAGGGGAAGATTCATCGGGGCCAGCAAAATGGTAACAAAAATACTTGTGGCTATAAAGACAATACCCCCAAATGTCGGCGTGTGAGATTTGGATGCATGGAGATCCGCCAGGCCACGCACTTCCTCTTTTCCGCGAAAATACTGCACAATTGAATGGCGATTTAAATAGCCAATAAAAAAAGGCATGAGGATAAAGCCGATCGAAGAAGTCAGAAAAAATGCAAAGAAAATTCGAAAATTCAGATCCATGGCCAAAGGCTATGGAGTAAAAAATACGTTGGCAAATTTTATTATTTCCA
Source organism: Puniceicoccales bacterium (assembly GCA_031268315.1). Taxonomy (GTDB): domain Bacteria; phylum Verrucomicrobiota; class Verrucomicrobiia; order Opitutales; family JAIRLM01; genus JAIRXK01. Next base: position 14,611 of record JAIRXK010000010.1, read on the forward strand.
GACCGTAAAAAAATAGCATTGCAATGGCGAATTGCGCCGGGCACAAGCAAACGAAGCATGGAAATGAAAATGAACGACTTTCACATCGCCGATCGCCTCGGAGGAAGAAATTTTGGTACATTTCCCTCCTATAAATTTGCGCAGATTCAGCGGCTTAAGGAAGACTTTTTCCGCAGCAATCCCTCCCTTCCGCTCCTTGATTTTGGCATCGGTCGACCCACTGAACCCCCGTCGGAAGTGGCAGTTGCGGCGATGAATGCGGCGACGGCCACTTGTGAAAATCACCACTACGCCGACTGTGGCTGCTTCATCTTTATGGAGGCTGCCGTCCGGTACATGGAGCGCGTTTTTTCCGTGGCGATGGAGCCGGAGCGTGAACTATTGCCATCCATGGGCACAAAGAATGCATTTACCTATTTGGCGCTGGCACTTTTCAATCCCGGCGATGTTCTACTGAGCACCGCTCCTGGTTACCCCGTATTTCCTACCCATGCGCGCTATCTGGGAGTCCAGGTGCATGCCATGCCACTCCTGGAAAGAAACCAGTTTCTTCCCGATTTTGCCGATATCCCACCGGAAGCTTTGCGCCGGGCAAAGGTTTTGCACCTCAACTACCCCAACAATCCAACTGGTGCCTGCGCACCAGCGGAATTTTTCAGCGATGCCGTTGCATTTGCCCGAAAAAATCACCTCATCCTCGTTCACGATGCCGCCTATGCTGGATTGCACAATGAACAGTTTCCGCCCCGCTCCGTCCTGCGCGTCCCCGGGGCAAAGGAGGTGGCCGTTGAATTACACTCCTGCTCAAAGGCCCACAATATGACCGGATGGCGCTTGGGTTGGATTTGTGGCAATGAAAAAGTAATTGCCGCTTACCGTGAAATAAAAATGAACAGTGATTCCGGACAGTTTTTACCGCTACAGATGGGAGCCATCGCCGCCCTCGATGACGATTGCTTTTGTCAGAAGCGCATGAGCATCTATGGAGAACGCTTCTCTGCGGCGGTAAGGGTTTTCAGGGAAAAAGGATTTCTATTTTCTTCCCACAGTCATCCATTCTACGCCTATGGTCCTGCGCCGAAGGAAGTAAACGGAATTCCCATGGATTCTGCAGCTGCATTTTGCCAGTGGCTATTGCGACAATGTGGTGTGCTGCTAACGGACTGGGACGACACTGGCAATTACCTACGTGCTTCCATGACCATTCCCATGGAAGCAGCGGCCATGGAGGCGGAGTTGAGAGAACGACTTAGGGGCTATGACTTTTCTATTTGACACATCAATTTCACCGCTCGGAACATTTACTTCCCAATGAAATTGTTTCCACCGCCCTATTCCCCAAAGAGTGTTTTGCTATCTACCTTTACGGAAACATTTTTATAGGTAATGGTGCCATTTTGATAATTTCGCTCGAGGGCTACGCGGACACTTGGCGTCTGAAGGGCGACCTGTACTTGATCCTTCGTGTCCTTGCTATTTCCTCCAACCAATAGTAGTGAAATGACGTACTGAGTAATTTTATCAGTAATATCAATCAATGAATTTTTATCATAGAGTCCAATGTCATGTTCGAAATGCTCACAGTAGGCCTTTGCATTTTCCGCAGTTGGGTTGGCGGCTATTTTTTCCCAATCTCCGCTTAATTTTTCATTGTAGATGGTCCGATTGTAGCTTTGGATGCAACGGTCATGGTTATGGGCATACCACTGTGAGAATAACTCCATGGAATGCATCAGCTTATTGTGTTGCGTGTTTTTAAGGGTGAATGTTTCCCAGCAGAATGAGAAATAATTTTGAAACCATTTTTCCTTTTCTTCGGTGCTTGGAGGCTTTCCTTCGAGGGCAGCCCAATAGTGATAATTTTCATCAATGCCATGCATGTTCATGTCATATTTTTCCTTGGTCTCAGCGCTGTATTGGCGTATGTAGCGCGCTTCATTTTCCGGATTCTGCATGTATATGTCAAAATCCTCTTCGCTGCACCGTTGCTGATTCAGAGAGCACATGGTACGAAATTCGGCCATTGCCCAATTTTTAAATCCCTGGCCCCAAATTTCAAATCCCTCTTCCGAGTAAGGATAGCGATAAGTTTCACACCACTCCTTATAGATAATTTGAATCGACTTTTGCTCGAATCTTTCCGGAGCAACTTCCGAAGTTCCTTCGGCGGGTACATTTTCCGTGGGTTGCTCTTGCTGCTGAATTTCCTCCTCCGGTTCGAGAGTAGGCTTCTGTGCCTCTTCGACCGCGGCCTGTTTTGATATATCGACGCTTTCGCCATGCGATTGCACCTTTGAACGAACTGAACCTATATTACTCATGGCATTTAGTACACATCGACATCTTAGCCGAAGGCGAGCAAATGTGCAAGCAAAACTTCAAAGAAAAATACCACTGGAGCCGAAGATGAGATTCGAACTCACGACCCACGCATTACGAATGCGTTGCTCTACCAGCTGAGCTACCCCGGCAATGGCAATTTTCATCGCAGAAATTTTTTTCAAATGCAATGGGAAATTTATGGAAAAATACATCGCCTAGGTTCCGCCGATTTTTTCTCCTGCAAAAAGTTCCATGATTCCAAATGCATTGAGTGCCGTGCCGAAGAGCCGCTGATCCGCAGTAATCCAGAAATTGATGGCCCTTTTATGTAAAAAGCTTCGCCGCAGACGCCCCACGGAGCAGAGGGGGCTTTGGAGGGATTGAATCGGCGTTGGGATGGTTTCTTCGCAGAATTTTAATAGCGACGACTGAGTAAAGAGTTCGCGGATTTCTTCCAGAGAAAAATTTTTTTTAAAAAATGCACCGACGGCCATGGAATGGCCATGGGCAATGGGGACACGAACGCAGCACACATCCATGGGAAGGCACGCAAGGCCCATAATGCGCCGACTTTCCGTGCGAATATTCGTTTCTTCTTCGCTATGACCACCTGCATTTACGGCACCAATTGCGCCAATGACATTATGGGCAATTGGATAGGAATAGGGTGAATTCATGCTTGGAACGAGAAGCGGATAGGAGGGTTGTGCCAACTCTTCCTGTAGTGCAGCTACGCCCATTTTTCCACTGCCGGAAACGGATTGGTAGGTGGAAACAAAGAGTTTTTTTAAGCAAAGGGTGCCATGGAGCGGCCATAGACTGTGGAGAAGGAGCACAGTGCAACAATTGGGGCTGCAAATTAAATTTTTGCCACTTTCTAGCGCAGCCGCTCCATTGATTTTAGGAATAACCATGGGAACATTTCTTGCATTGCGAAAAAATCCGCTACAATCGATGACATAGCCATTGTTCTTCGCAAGTTTTTGTGCCCAAACGGAGGAAAAATTCGCGCCGGTAAAGAGCAATAAATAGTGATGGTTGCGCGCCATATTTTCATCGAAGGGAAGTATTTCCATCTCATGGCCACGGATGAAAATTTTCCTTCCAGCCGACCGTTGGCTGCCGTAGAGCGTGGGGATTTTTCCCGTAGTGTTTAGATAGAGTTCAAGAAATGTTTGACCGATGGTGCCGGTTGCGCCGACGATGGCAACATTTTCTATGGAAAGAGGATGGTGCATATTTGAAAAATTAAAAGAAGCCATGGACAGGGCGGGATGCGCCTGCCTCAGCAAACCCTTCTATTTTCTCCACGTTTCCATTGAAAGACAAAAGATCTACCATTGCTGCGGCAGTGAAATTCTATGTACCTATCCCATTACGACGGGAAAAATGCCGCCGTGCAATTTGGAAAACTCTGCGGGAACTCCCATTGGATTGCACCGTATATGTGAAAAATACGGCGATGGAGTTCTTCCCGGAGTCGTCTTCATTGGTCGAGTTTCAACCGGCGAGCATTTTAGCAAATATGCGGATTGGAAATCGCGGAACTATGTGGTGACGCGAATTTTACGTCTAGAAGGGTTAGAGGAGGGAAATAATCGGGGGAAAAACATCGGGGGCATTTCCTGCGATACGTGGAAACGGATGATCTACATTCACGGCATTGCAAAGGATGCGAACATAGGCCGTCCCACGAGTGGCGGATGCGTAGGCATGCTCAGCGGCGACATAGTTGAACTCTATGAAAAAGTAAATCGCCAAATACTCATCAATATTGTCCTTGAATAGAAAGATTGCCAGCGGTTTCACTTCAATTTAAGTGGTTTTTTCTGTATTTAGTTTAAAAAAATGTTTTCCGGCAGCTTCGTGGCCGTCTATTTTATCATACCCTTTTGAAGATTTCTGGAAACCTTTTTGAGGATTAAGTGTTGCGGCAATGAATCCTATGGTGTGTAGTGGTCCACTGACAGTGCTGCGCAAAAGTAAACTCCTAATGCTTGGCAATGAGACTGATTTAAAGTGCGAGATTTTCTTTCCTAGAATTTCCTTCAATCGTGGGCGAATTATTGACCCACTATTGCCAACTGACGTGTGAATTGGATTGTCAGATACATCGAATTTTCCAGGTTTCTCTCTGAGAAGCGGAACATTTTTGGATGAATTTGATTCTAAATCTGCGCGATGCAGCGATTGCCTAAAACCACTAATTTTCATAAGCAAAATACCCCCAGGTCCTCAAAAGGTTATGAGATATTTTTCAATTGTCAATGGATAAAAATATGTAACAATTTTCTTTCCACGATCGCATAAATGTTTTTTTAATTTTTTTGTCGTTGATTGATTGTATGCAAGCCCAACTAACGCTTGCGTATATTTTCAAAGCCATTTGCGCTTTTTGCGACAAAAATTTTCCTAAATTTCACCTGAAAAATTTCTAACAGTAACAATTCTTTTTTAACAATTAGCTGGCGCAAAGGATTTTAAAATATTTTACCTCGGATCCATATCGCCATTGCAATACTGGCGATTAATCTTGGCTTTTAAATGTGAACATAGAGGGCAAGATAGCCATTTTTAATGAAATCATCATGCTTCATAAATTCTTCTTCCAAGATAACTATCGGCGGGTTACAACTGGTGGAATCAAGTTGCACAAAACTTTTCCCATCCTTATTACAAATATAAGTTAGATAATGTCCGTTATTCGCAATGCCTTGATGGCAAACCATTCCGGCCAATTTATATTTGCACGGCGTTGTGTTGTCTACCATAAATTTAGCCATATCTATGCTTTCTGGGAGAAAAAAATCATTAGAAAGTTTCACCTTTTCGGTGCCGTCGAATTCAAACCGGTGCAAATGAAAAAGTAAAAATGGTGGCATCCCATGGAGTAAATTTTCTACTGTAGCATCAATCTTTGTGCCATTGGAAGTTTCCCATGGAATAAGTTTTTTTTTAGTATAATCAAGTAAGCCTTGCTCTAAATTATGGCATGAATTTAAAGTGATTGGCACTACAGTAAAGCGATCATAGTTGAGATCCCGAAAATTATCTTTTGAATCAATGGATTCTATTAGAGTACGAAAACGACCCTCAAATGGTAATTTTTTGTTATATGATTCGTCCATAATTGCATCGAGTAATGGTAGTAAAAATTCAACTACATCCTCTTGATAACCGGCTGAAAGTTTCATGGAAAATTTTCCAATTTCATCTAAACTTTTCGAAAAGTCATAATCGAAAATTTGTAGTTGATATCGCTTCTCCCCCGTAGCCAGGTATTGGAAAATTTTTTTCAGCTCTTGGATGAATCGACTTTCGGCGTTCTCCATAATTTCATTTCGAAATGGTACAATTGCGAACAGCAATTGCAATGCTGCATTCAGGTAGCAATGATTATTGTAATTTTCTAGATTAAATTTTGAAGGGCTAATAAGATCTGCAAATGAAGCAGTCGGTATTTGATCTTGGTGCAGTTGAATTGACTCCATCTCTTCCTCTGATGAATCATGCTCGCTGGTTCCTTCCTCGGGAGGAGGAGCTTCCACGGGTATGGGAATTTCGTCAATTGGGGGAAGATTAATATTTTTATCTTCCACTAATGAATCATGCTTGCTGATTTCTCCTTCGAAAAGAGGAGCTTCCGTAGATATGGAAGTTTCGCTGCTTGAGGAAGAATCAGTATTTTTATCGTTTTTAGATTTCCAATAATACGCAGCGATTACCACGCAAAAAATTGATACGGCGACACACAAGCCGTAGATGAATGTGGGCATTTGAAGGATAATTCCTGCCGCAATAGTTGCGATGGAAATGGTGACACAGGACACGATTACGGCTATTTTTAAAGCAGCCGGAAAGAGGGTTTTTGAAAATTCACGAAAAGTTCCTCTTATATTCTCCCAGACAATAGGCATGGCGATGGATGCATTTTTAGGAAAATGCTTTTGAAGTCAAGAAGGAAAACGCAATTTTGTGTTTCATCAAATCGCTACCTCGATCGCATAAATGTTTTTTTGATTTTCTTTTAATTTTTTTTGCGTTGACAGATCATATAAATGCTCAGCCAACGCTTGCGTATATTTTTAAAGCCATTTGCGCTTTTTGCGACAAAAAGCCCCATAAATTTCAGCCGAAAAAGCCACCCCTTTTTAGCATCCGCGGCTCATTTTCCGACAGTAATGATTTTGAACGATGTGGTCGGGGTAATGGACTGTTTTCCAGGGCAGTCGTAGTAATTATTCGATGTGAACATAGAGGGCAAGATAGCTATTTTTAATGAAATCTTCATGCTTCATAAATTTTTCTTTTGAAATAGCCGCCGCCCTTTTATTACCAAGGGAGTCAAGCTGCATAAAGCTTTCCCCATCTTCACTAAGAATATAAGTTAGATAATGTCCGAAATAATTAGTGCCCCGATGGCAAGCCATTCCGGCCAATTTATATTTGCACGGCGTTGTGTTGTCTACCATAAATTCAGCCATATCTATGCTTTCTGGGAAAAGAAAATCATTAGAAAGTTTCTCCATTTTGCCGCTGATCCAGTCAAAACGTTCCAATTGAAAAAGTAAAAATGGAGGCATCTCCTGGAATAAATATGTTATTCCAGTATCAGTCTTTTTGCCATTGGGCGATTCTATTTGATTTTCCCCTGTAAGAAAATCTTCTTTCGTAAAATTATGCAAACTTTGCTCTAAAGTAAAGAATGTGCTTGCGGTAATTCGCACTACTTTACTACGAACAGTGCGGAAATGATAAAAATCATCTTTTTGTTCAATGATATCTTCTTTTTCGAGCGAAAGGACATCAAATAACAATTTTGTGCTATGTATTTCTTTTTCAATTATTTCGAGGAAGTGCTCTAACAAGCCAACGGCATCTTCTTGACGTCCGTTAGCAAAATACGTAGGCACTATTTTAGCGAAAATTTCCGAAAAGTCATGATCAAAAACTTGCAGTTGATTCCAGTTTTCTCCCGTAGCCAGGTATTGAAAAATTTTTTTCACCACTGGGGTCAATTGGCCTTCGGAATTTGCTATAATTTCATTTCGAAATGGCACAATTGCGAACAATAATTGCAACGCCACATTCAGATAGCAGTGATTATTACAATTTCTTAAATTAAATTTTGAAGGTTTAATAAGATTTTTTAATGAAGCAGTCGATATTTGTGTTTTTTCCAATTGAATTGATTCCGCTTCTTCCGCTGATGAAATACAATGGCTGGTTTTTTTCCAATAATACGCAGCGATCACCACGCAGAAAATTGATACGGCAGCACAGAAGACATAGATGAGTGCGGGCATTTGAAAGGTGATCCCTGCTGCAATAGTTGTGACGGAAATGGTGACACAGGTTAGGATTATGGCTATTTTCGTGTCAGTCGAAAAAAAGTTTTCAAAAGGACCATGAAAATTCTCTTCTGTATTTTTAACAGCAGTCATGGCAATGAACACATTTAAAAAAAATACTTTTAGTGGCAAGAAACAAAACGCAAATTTTGTGGTTTCATCAAATCACTGTTAGCTCCAATTGTTCCCGTAAAAGTTTGATACAATTTTTCAAATACGCGATGGGGAAATTCGTAAAAACTAAAGCTTTTCATAAATTTCTCGGCGATGCGTCATTTCTCCTTGGGCCTTTTTCTCCAATTGATCAGCAAGTTCCGATGATACGCGGCGGAGGATATTGAAACGATTTATCACGAATTCATACTCAGATGAAACTTGGATTACCTGCTCGCATTAAACACTTTAAAGCAATACGTAAAGCTATGGTAAAGGTAGTTAGTTTTACTGAAATTATTTCCGGGTTTAAAGCTCATATTGCGATTAATGCTGAAGGTGCGATTGTCGTAAATTTTTGCTTTTCAAATGGATCCGCACACGATGTTTGCTTTTTAGGGGCTTTGCTTGAAAACTGCGCCGGAAGTACCATTGGAGACAGCGGTTACATTACGTAGAAAAAACTATTGCCCAATGCAGAAGAATTTAAAGTTTATAATAAAGAAGTGGGAAAATATGAAAAACAGAATGCAAAAAGAAAAATGAAAATTAAAAGCACTCTATCGCATCGAAAATTTTACTCAGAAATTGAAAAAATTAGTTGGAGAAGATTTTTTATGTTTCCGCGTTTGGGCCTCCGCCAAATCGGTAATCGCCATTGCAATAATGGCAATTAATCTTAGGCTTTAAATTACGCGATCGATGCAATTCTCTTCCCGATTGGAATTTTTGCAAAATTTTATCGTAAAATACATAAATATCTCCGAATGTACTCTCCAGATAAAGTAAAAAAACTTTGGGATGCAATCAAGCAAACTCTGGAAAAAATGACTAGGAAAATCATACGGTGTCGCAGCGGCGGATTTTGCGATGGGGTTTCGCGGGCCGTTGGAATGGCGCTCCGTGCCAATGCCAGTGGACTGCGTGTGCACATGGACGGTGAATTGGTCCACAATAGTTCCGTGACCCAATATTTGCTGTCCCACGGCATTTGCATTTGGGACGGAAGTTCGCGGGAGTGGCGCAGCGACGAATGCCTGCTCATTCGCGCCCACGGAATTTCTCTGGAACGGCGCGAATTACTGCGAAAACTTGGTTGTCGCCTGTGCGATGCAACCTGCCCCCACGTTGCACGCATCGGCGGAAAAATTTCTCAATTTCGACGCATGGGCTACTTTATCATTCTCTATGGCGACGAACGGCACCCGGAAATTCTCGGATTGAAGTCCTACGGTGGAGATTCTATCCACGTGCTTTCTTCCGTTGAACAGCTCACTTCCATTCCCTGCCTTAGGCGCTGCCCACACATTGCGATTTTATCACAAACGACGGCGTCGTCGGAAGATTTTCAATTTTTTGCTTCCGCCGTTGCCCGTGAGTTTCCATGGATAGAAATTTTTGACAGCATCTGCGAAGCAACTCGGATTCGCCAAATGGAGATAGATGGCCACATCGGTCGAGGGCAATGCGATGGCGCCATTGTGGTGGGTAGTCCACATTCCTCTAACGCGAAGAAGTTAGCTGATAAATTTCTACTGGCAAACATTCCTGTGGCATTCGTTGAAAATTTGGAAGATTTGCAGAATCACCATGTGTTGCCAGGGGATGGTACCATCCTTCTGACCGGAGGCACATCAACGCCCCCATGGGAAATTGATGCCATAGAATCCTATCTGAGGCAAATTCAATAGCGGTGCGAAATTTTTTGCATTTTCCTTGTTGCGGTCATTGAATGGGGCTAGCCTCAATCGATGATTTGTATTTTACGGTTGCTCAAGAGTTGTCTCATCATTACTACAGCATTCACGTGGCTTTCAGTCGGCCATTTGCCATGCATGGGGAATGAAATTGTCTCCGATTTTGTCGATATTGGCGGTCAGCTGCGCATTTGCAAGTCTTGCGCATTTCATGTGCAAAATGAATTGTCCATTAACACTTCCCTTGGTGAGGATGTGCCCGTGCGCATTAGCAGTGGCGAAGAGGATATGTGCATTAATTTTGACTGTAAAAATTCTCCCATTTTTCACGTCAATGGCGATGGAGTAGCCATGTGCGTGGATGGTATCAGTAAGACAGAAATCACATTTCGAGAACTTCCAATTTTTGCGCAGGAAGCCTCCGACGAACCGGTAGCGGCGATTTTTGAAAATAAAAACACGCATATTATCTTGGCCGATGCGAATCGGGTGGAAGCAGCCCTCATTTACTTTCAGGGAGCTGCGATTGAGTACATGGATCCCATTACTTTTGAGGACGATGAAGAAATGTCCATTGAACCTGATGATTCCAGCGGTGGCAGTGGGTCATCCGGTGGATCAGGGGGCATGCAGATACCTATTGAAATCAGTAATTCACAGGCGGAGCCCCCTAAAAATTTTGAATCACAGCCTCAATTTCCTCAGCCATCCAATGGCCAAGACAGCAGTGATTCTAACCCGAATGGGCCGGAAAATTCTAACGGGAATGACTCCGTTAAAAATTCTGCGGCATTAAGCTTCTACGGCAATGTCTCCGCGGCCATCGAATTTTTGCAATTTGCGGAAAATTCTGCGGCTTTTTCGGAGCTAGTTGGAACTACCTCCCAATTGCATGCCATTGCCACGCATAGTCATGACAGCCGCCATGGAGAAAATGGTGACTATGGTGGGTGTCTCTTCTCCCACTGCCACTACTTCGACTGTGGTCCCATTTCATTGTACGCCTGCGGCGGTTGCTTTTCCAAGCTTTCCGGTGATGCATCCGCCGATCATTATTTTGTATCCATGCGGTGGCATGTGCCAATTGATCAATTTTCATGGAATCTGTTCGGATCCGCCGATTTGATCCATTGCCATGGTAGCCATGAATTTCTAATGGGACGGCGCAATGGCGGCATTAGCAGCAAATGTGCCTTTACTCATAGGCAATTCTTTAGCATTGGCCATACATTACTGTGCAGCGGGGATGCAAGTTGTGTCGTTGGATACTGTCACATTCGCTGCGAAGGTTGGATAGGGAAAGAGATGGAAGAAAAAATCAAGCTTCATCGAAGTTTTGCGCAGTTGAATTATAGTTTTAATGCCTACCCTCGCCATGGCCATTGGAGTTCGCAGATTTCATTTGGTTGGAGTGGCGTTTTTCATCAAAACGAACAATATGCAATGGATGGTCGCAACCTTCCCAAAAATTGTTTCCAAGCGGCATTTCGCCACTTCTTTCAACCCGTCTGCGGTTGGGCTATGAGTTTTTCAACGGAATTTAACTACTATTCAGCAGTGCAATATCTTTGCATGTCTGTCGCCATTGGTAAATTTTTCTAGGAAGAAATTGCTCCCAATGCGTAGCAAGGGGAATATCGATGGCGATTTTGCCGCCCATAGTTAGAGATTTATTTCAGATAAATTATTGGTTGCATCTTTGCATTCACCGACTAGCAGGTGGACCATGGCCTGGGAGATTTCTGGGCACGTTTGCTTTATTTCCATCGAAGGACTTTTGACGGCGAGCTGACCATCGTCGTAGCGAATTAAATTTATCGTTCCCAATTCGCCATTGAGCTTGAAGACAATGTTGCTTACGAGTTCCTTTTCCTTGCTGCTTTGGACTCCATATTGCTCGGCCAATTCATCCGTACGTTTTACCAATTGCGCAACAAAATTGCTGACCTTACCCATCGGCGACGCTACATTTTCCAATGCTTTATCTTTTTTTCTTGATGCTAATTTTATTTCTATCATAGTGGCAATGCTCCAGGTGGTAGCAACCACTAGATCCAATGCGACACTGACAATGATTCCTGCTGCCATCGACAGTGGAACCACAGCAATGAGTAGCAGCGCTCCCCATGCGCCACCGAGTATGAGAAATGCACCAATGCTTGCGCAAACGACGCAACTCATCACCAAGGACAGGTTTATGGCGACGCAGGCATGGACGATTTCTTTCATTTTGCTTTGAAAGAAACCGCCAGTCGCCTTCTGTAAGTCTGCTTGTTTCTTATTTTCATCTAAATTGCACATATTTCACACCCCCAACGACCCATATTCGCAGCATTTCCAATTTCTCGGTAATATAGCCGACGTCAAGAATTGTAGCATCTCATCGTAAATGAAAGCACTTTGTTTTTTCAAACTAGCTGTTTTGGCGTTTACATTTTCACTCTGCCAGAATGTTAGTTGAGCTTTCATTTTTTATTTTTTCTACTCTTTATATATTGAGCATTAGCAACGACTTTATAATCTTTTTTTATTTCTTTTAAATCCTTTTTCATGGCACTAATTTCTTGTTGCAGCTTAGTGATGCTATTTGAAATTTCCGTTTTCTCTTGTAACAATAATTTACTTCTATTTTCGAGTTCTTTTTTCTCATTTTCAATATGAGTGATTTTATTTTTTATAATTTCTGCAGTTTTTTCAAATTCAATAATTTTTCCCAAACTTGAATTTTCATCCCGTAATCTGCCATTTTCCAATGAAACAGCATCAAACTTCACCATTAATTTCTTATTTGCATCACGACTTTTATCTAGTTGCTTTTGAGCTTGATTTAATTTATCTTTCGCAACAGCCAATTCCGTTTCATTGACCTTATTTGCCTTACAGTTTTCATCTAGTTGCTTTTGAGCTTGATTTAATTCATCTCTCGCAACAGCCAATTCTGCTTCATTTACCTCATTTGCCTTACGGCTTTCATTGGCAACATCTTCAAGCTCACACATTTTGCCTTTTAATGTTTCATTTTCTTTTCGAAACTTGTTTGTTTGACCATCTTTGAAACGTATTGATTGCTGAAGCGCACCTATTTGCTGATTAAGATCACTTATTATCCTGCTTTGATTTTCATAACTACTTGCTTGTACTGAATGATTTTGGTGATTTACTCCATTTACTTTAGCACATTCGGATTGATTGCGTTTATACTTTTCCACGTTAATCTCTTTTTTGACAACTTTACCCACAACGATCTCTTTTTTCCCACTATTAACTTCTTCCGGTAGTGAAACTGTATTTTCGACTTGGACTTTAGAACCATAAGACTCGCTTGCGCAGTGCTGTACCTGATTGCTCGAAATTTTGATTGGAAATTCGGATCGATCTTCCTTCTTCGCCGATTGTGCATCCAATTCCCATTGGACGCTTTGTACGATTTCTTTAGTCTGCGCCATGAATCTTTTCAGCCCCTCCCTGAAGCTACCACTTCCTATGGGCACCTGCTTAATGATTGCCGCGAAATGGCTGCCGGAAGGACTGTTGGGTTTATAAATGCGCACTATTACTAACCACATCATGATGCTCATTTTTAGTATAGTTATTTTATCGCGACACTGTTGTATTTTTTCTAGATCCAACGGATCGGTCTGGCTCTTATTGACCCTATCGATTTCCGTAATTTTTTCTTCGCATTCGTCCAGATTTTTTAACATCAGCTTGACATTAAGATTTATGCACTGCCAATTTTCTGATTCCCTCTTCGAGATTATTTGATCGCTCATAGAATTCCTATTCGCCGTCCGGACTAGGAAAAAATAAGGAATTGTCAATGAAAAAATTGTCCACGATCGATTTCAAAATCAAAATCCGATGGCCGGTCTCAAAAAATTAATCTTTGCGACTGAAAAATGCCGGCCCATAATCGGCTTGCTTCCGAAGCATCGCAACGCTAAAATGACATGTAATTGCGATATTCTTTTGAATACGCCCTTGAAATATGCCGCCTTGCTTTTCCGGAAAATTTTGGAAAAGATGGTGCTCCATGAGAGAATATGCCGTCTTATCAGCAGAAGAAGCTGCAGCCATGGTCCACCACGGACAAACCATCGCAATGGGTGGTTTTACCGCTGCCGGATCGGTTAAAATGATCACCAGGGCCCTTGCAGAACGAGCAGATCGCATTCACCGGCAAGGAGATCCATTTTCCTTGCGCATTATTTCCGGCGCATCGACAGATCCTGGGGTGGATGATGTCCTTGCGAATGCGGAGGCCATTTGCTATCGCATGCCCTACCAGACAAGTATTCCACTGCGTCGGCAAATCAATGAGCGGCGCGTTGAATTTGTCGATACTCACCTGTCATCCATGATGCCGCCGCTTAAGTGCGGTGCCTTTGGGCCCATTGATTTTGCAATTTTTGAGGCTGCGGCCGTTTATAGGGATGGATCAATTTTGCTCACCAGTGCCGTCGGAGCGGTCCCAACGTTTGCTCGGCTTGCAAAGCACGTGCTCATCGAGGTAAACGCCTACCATCCGGAAGATCTGGAGGGATTGCACGACATCTATGAGCTTGGCTTGCCTCCCCATACTCGCGAGATTCCCATATATCGCCCGTCGGACCGCATCGGCGCAACGCTCATGCGCATTGATCCGGGAAAAATTTGTGGAATTGTGCACACCAACGTTCCCGACGTGGGAAATGCGATGGCCCCCGAAGATGACGTATCTCGTCGCATTGGGGAAAATATTGCCCAGCTACTCATCGATGAAATGCATTTTGGCCGCATGGGAGAAACATTTTTGCCCATTCAGGCTGGCGTTGGCAATGTTTCCAATGCCCTCATGGCGGCACTCTACTCCAACCCATGCATTCCTCCATTTTCGATGTACTCGGAAATTATTCAGGACACGATAATTCATGGAATCGACGAGGAACGCATCCATTTCGCCAGCGGCGCGGGCCTGGCAGTCTCACCATCTGTTTTACAAAATATATATAAAAATCTTCCCAAATTTCTAAAGAAATTAACCCTTCGGCCACAGGAAATTACCAATCATCCGGAGGTAATCCGTCGCCTTGGCGTCATCGGAATCAATACGGCACTTGAGGTGGATCTGTGGGGAAATGTCAATAGTACCCATGTCTGTGGAACACAGCTGATGAACGGCATCGGCGGCTCCGGCGATTTTTCTCGCAATAGCTTCATTTCCATTTTTGCGACACCGTCGACGGCGAAAAGTGGCAACATCAGCGCCATTGTTCCCCTCTGTTCTCACATTGACCACACGGAGCATGATACACAATTCATTGTCACCGAGTATGGCATTGCCGATCTGCGAGGAAAGGGGCCAATGCAGCGGGCCAAAGATATCATTGGCAACTGTGCCCATCCCAGGTACCGGCAGGCACTGTTAGATTATCTTAGCCGACAAAAGCTTGGCCGTGTGGCCGTCTGCCTAGAAACTGGCTACGATTTCCAAATTTGCTTTCAGCGGGAAAAAACGATGGGAAAATTTTCGGTGGAAGAAGAGTAATTTTCAGCGGGAAAATTTTTATCGGCAAGTGAAACACGTTTGACAGAACGATATATGTCGTAAAAAATCAACTACGCCTATGTGTCTTTTTAGAAAACTATCGGAACCGTTTTTGTTGCTACTGGCGCCACTGTGCGTTTTGGTCGGCTGTGGGCACTATACCCTTGGTCGAGATGCAGCGCTGCCTTTTCAATGTATTTATGTTGCGCCCGTAGAAAATCGTTCGCTTACTCCGGAGTTGCAAAGCTTCGTGTGGCAGCACATCGTCCAGTGCCTTGAAAATTCGCCGGTTATCGTTATCAGCGAACGGAATGACGCCGATGCTATCCTCGAAGTTATCCTGGCTGAAACGTCTCAGTCAATTTTATCAACGTCCTACCGCGATTCATCCACGGCAGATTCCTATTCGCTCAAAGTTTCTGCGCTTTGCACACTAAGGGAAAGCGGCGAAAATCGCTATTTCTTCAAGGATCGCTGTCTGGAAACATCTATTTCCATTCCTACCCAGCCGAGCTACGTTGAGGCGAAACGCCATGTGACTCCGCAATTGGCAGCAAATCTTGCCAGAAAAATTTGCAACCTTGTGCTCTATTCATGGTAGATATTTGCGAAGATTTTACTGCTCGCATTGTCCCATCGGCGCTGGGCTGCGGTGAACAATCCGTTGTCGATGAACTCCTGCACCTTTGCCGCCATCGCAGAGTTCCATGGCTTCACTTCGATGTCATAGACGGACAGTTTGCTCCATCCTTCGGACTGCCCATTGTGCTGATGCAGCGATTGCGAAAAATTTTTCGAGAAAATGCCATTCCTTCGCCGAAATTTGATGTGCACTTCATGGTTAATTCGCCGAGGGCTCATGTTTCGTCCGCCGCTGCCGCCGCCGCGGATCGCATTACCATCCACTGTGAGTGTGACAGCGATGAAGTGGATGGCGCCATCGAGGAAATTCAGTCCCTCCGCATTCCCTGCGCCATTGCCGTCAATCCCTCGACGGATCTGATGGCCCACTGGGATCATCTCCTCTGCGTTGATTCACTGCTATGCATGGGAGTGACACCGGGCTTCTGCGGGCAAAGTCTAATTCCCGCTGCTCTGGACAACGTCCGCGCGGCTGTGGCATTTCGCAAAGCCCATGGACTCAACTTTTCCATAGGCATCGACGGGGGAATTAATCGAAAAACACTTTCTGTTGCCGCCGCTTGCGGTGCCGACTTCTTTGTCGCCGGAAGTGCCATATTTCGCACCAGTGATCCCGCCGCTGCATTGGATGAACTGGGTGAATTAGTGGAAAAATATCATGGATTTCATCGGTCGCATTAGGGACTTGATGCCTGAAATTTCGCAACTATAGTGCATCCATGGCGAGTTTTCAGTGGAATTATTTATGCATTGCCGCCGTCGGTTATGTGCTGGGCTCCATCCCATGGGGAGCGCTGATTGCAAAGTTCAATGGCGTTAACATTCTCAATAGAGGAAGTGGCAGTTCAGGGGCAACCAACGTCAAACGGGAGGTGGGAAAAATGGCGGGTAATTTAGTGTTTTTTCTTGACGCCTTGAAGGGCATGGCTGCCGTGTGGATTGCGCAAATGTTTCCCGGAATGCGTGAGGAAAGTGCATACATTTACGCATTCATTGGACTATTTTTTGCGCTCATTGGGCACAGCTTTTCTATTTTTCTCAAATTGCGCGGCGGCAAAGGCGTATCCCTTACCATTGGTGGCCTCGTGTTGCTTGCTCCCAGTGTTCTTGCATTCGGCATTTTAACTTGGTTAGTCGTATTTTTTACCACGCGAATTGTGTCACTGGCTTCCATCTGCTTCAGTCTCATTTTACCCCTCTGCGTCCACCTATTCTTTGCCGACAGCAGAATGACTTACCCCGTGACTCTGCTATCAGTTTTCATTCTGATGCGGCATTTTGGCAATATGCGGCGCTTAGCCAGTGGGACAGAATATCGCTTTCACAGCGACAGGCATCCAAAGCCATGACCGCGCCGTCTTCCATCGATGGGGCAAGTGGGCCCATTGTCGATTTTCTCAATGATGTTGTTGCCGCAGCCATTGAACAGCGGGCCTCCGATGTGCACATTGAGCCGCAGGAAAAATTTGTGCGCATCCGTTTTCGCATCGACGGAAAATTGGTCATTTTTCGCCAGCTGCCGAGGGAGTTGCTCGTTCCCCTCATCGCGCGGCTAAAGATCGTTTCCCAGCTACCCCTCGACGAGCATAGAAAACCGCTGGATGGAAAGTGGTATTACCGAACTGGCGGAGAGGACCAAGTCTGCTACGATGTCCGCATCTCCATCATACCATTTCTCCACGGAGAAGGTGCCGTGCTCCGCATTTTGAAGTTTCTCGGGACCCAAGCGGATTTGGAAACTCTAGGATTTGGCGCTGACGTTTGCCTGCCCATGCGCCGCACTATCGGCGAAAGCAATGGGCTATTCCTTGCCGTTGGTCCGACGGGTTGCGGAAAATCGACCACCATTTACACGCTTCTTCGACTGCTCAACGACGGATCTCGAAAAATTATCAGCATTGAAGATCCCGTCGAATATACGCTACATGGCGTGAGCCAAGTCAATGTGGCGCCGGAACAAAAGTTGTCCTTCGGCGATGCCCTTCGCGCCATCATGCGCCAGGCACCCAATGTGCTTTTTGTCGGAGAAATTCGCGACGAAGAAACGGCAAATAATGTGGTACAGGCTGCATTGACTGGGCATTTCGTCTTCAGCACCATCCACGCCGACGGGGCCGCTGGTGCCATTGCGCGCCTGGAAAATCTAGGCATTTCCATGAATCTTCTCGCCACGATTTTGAGAGGAATTTTGGCCCAACGACTCATTCGCAGCCTGTGCAAAGATTGCCGCAGCCCATGCGAAATTCCTCCGGCCATGGTGAAAAAATTTCCCCATCTCAGTGGAGCTTCCGCCTTCCGCAGCGTGGGTTGCGCACACTGCAATCAATCCGGTTACTTTGGACGCAGCATTCTCTACGAGTGGGTGGAAATGAAGGCAACTCTTTCCCATGAAATGCGCATGCATCTCCGCGACTACGTTGTCAGTCACTGCCAACCATCCTTCATCGAGTGCATATGTGCACGCATTAGAGATGGAATCATTTCGCCAAATGATGTCCCTGGAATTCTACTCTAGCAGTTAACATTGTGCACAGTCCTCACCCGCAATGGAGATTTTCTGCGGAAAAATTTTGCAGTAATTTCGGTCAAATTCTAAGTGAAATGAAAATTATTTGGCGAAATGTTCCGGGAAATTTCGCCAATCACCCCATTTGATCAGTGCGACGTTCCCGCAAATCGATGCGCAGTGGGCATCCATGCAATTGAAATTGCCTTATTAGACAGTTGCGAAGATAGGTCTCATAGTCACTGTCTAAACATTTTTTCTGATTGCAGTAGATGCGGATGGTTATAGGGCTTGTGCCCGTTTGAAGGGCATAGAAAATTTTAAATGCCCGTTTGCCGCTCCCGCGTTGCGACGGAGATTTTTTTTCGATGCACTCGCTAAAAAATCGATTAAGTGGCCCCGTTGGAATTTTTTGCTGCGCACGTTCATGCAATTGAAATGCCAGCGGAATGATTTTTTCCACATGTGTTCCATTTTTTGCCGAAACGAAGAGGACTGGCAGAGCGATCCAGCGGAACAGTGAATTATGCACCCCATGCTCAAAATTTTTTCGAAAATCCTGCAGATCGTCTCCACCTTCCATGGCGCCGTGCATCATTGCCATTTCCACAGCGTCCAACTTATTGACAATCACTGCGAGAGATTTTCCGCTGTCCCACACTTCCTGCGCAATTTTTTTGTCATATTTTGTTAACCCGCGGCCAGCATCCAGCAGTAAAAAAACAACGTCGGCACCATTTAGAGCGCTGCGGGCGCGCACCGAGGAAAAATATTCCACCGATGAATCCATCTTTCCAAATGCCCGTAATCCAGCAGTATCGACGATGGAAATGGTTCGCTGCCCTCCGCCTTGATCCGTCACTGTCATTTTTTGAGAAACATTATCCCTTGTCGTTCCAGCAACGTCGCTAACGATCATGCGCGGTGACTTTAGGAGGGCATTGGCAATGGACGATTTTCCAACATTGGGCGCACCGATAAAGGCTATGGACAGAGGAACATCATTGCTTCTTTCTCCCAATTCCCTGGGAGTAAATCTTTCCATTTTTTCCATCAATTGATCAATGCCGCGGTCATGTTCGGCGGAGATGGCAATGGGATCTTCCTTCAGACCCAGGGAAAAGAATTCATCGATGCGGCCCGCCATTCGATCATTGTCCACTTTATTGACGATCGGAAGAATGGATTTTCCAGTTTTCCGCAAAACGGCTACAATGTCCAAATCTATGGCTGTAATTCCGCACTGGCCATCGAAAACGACGAGGATAAGATCAGCCATGGCAATGGCAAAGTTGGCTTGCTCCTCCACGGCATGGGCAATGCACTGGGGCGTGTGCTGATCGTGCTTTTCCAGCCCAATTCCACCCGTATCCAAAAGATTCACGCCATTTGGAAGATTGCCGCAGAGAATGTCACGGGTTACGCCCACCTGGTCATGGACAATTGCCTGCCGCGAACCAACCAATCGATTGAAGAGCCTGCTCTTTCCCACGTTGGGCCGGCCAACAATGGCAATGCAAAAATTCCCTTTCATGGAAGAGCTGTAGGATAACAATTGCGCGGCAGCAAGCCAAAAATAAAAATAGTGTCCGACAAAACATCTCCTCGAGCCTGGTTTATTTCAGACGTTTCGTGGCTAAAAATTAACTCGAAATTTTCCGTGGGCAACCGCCCGATTTTTGACCGAAAGAGGATTACAAATTGGCGTATACGCCGGTTACATCTTCCAAATCTTCCATTTTTTCCAGCAGTGTCATTGCCTTAGTCAATGTTGCTTCATCCAATTCAACGGTGGTAAGTGGAATATGGGAAAGTTGCGCCGATTCGCACGATATATTTGCCTTTTCCAGGGCCTGGGTCACCGTATAAAATGCGCCGATGGGAGTTAAAAGTTCAAAGGAATCTTCCTCAGTCAACACATCGTTCGCCCCATTTGCCAATGCAATTTCTAGCAACTGTTCCTCCGTTGCGGCGGCCTTGCCAATGATGAATTGGCCCATCCTTTGAAAATTAAATGCAAGGGCTCCGGATGAGGCAAGATTTCCGCCGTGCTTTGAAAATGTACTGCGAATCTCTGAAATGGTGCGATTTTTGTTGTCCGTGGTGGCTTCGACAATGATTCCAATTCCTCCGGGACCATAGCCTTCATAGATAAGCTCTTCAATGACGATGCCGGGGATATCTCCCGTTCCCTTCCGTATGGCCTTGGATACATTTTCGGCGGGCATGTTTGCTGCCTTCGCCTTGCCGATGCACGCTCGGAGCCGCGGATTAAATTCCGGGTCTCCACCGCCTTCTCTCGCAGCGATGGACAACTCTTTGCTTAAAATACTGAACAATTTTCCCCTTTTGGCATCAACAGCCGCCTTTCGCCGCTTTGTCGTTGCCCATTTACTATGTCCCGACATGGTAATTTTTCCCTTTCTATTTCGATGATAATAGCGTCATTGGGTCCTTGTTATCCAATTTCCGCGGATTGTCACGGAAAAATTCATATTTTTCAGCCGACCGCAAATGCCATTCTTCGAAATCGCAAATCAAATTCATTTAAATGACACATGTGGTCCCTTCATCTTGCGAAAAAAGTTGAGTGAGGCAATGCAGGCCCAGCTATGGAATTTGTTCACATGAAGACACCAGAACGACGCAGCAAACCAGAGAAGAAATACAAAAATCTTTGGATGCATCAAAACTCTCAGATTTCATTTTATATTACATTTTGCGATCCAATATCTGCATTAATCCGGGCAAATATTCGCAGATGTCATTATTGAATCGCCTTTAAAAGAAAAAATCTGCGGCAACGAACGAGTGAAAAAGTCTGAACCCTATAACATAAAACGCGAATCGCAAAATTCCCGAAAAGCTGTTGCCGAAAAATTTTTTCTGGCCGTAAAATTGTTGCGAGGTAAAAAGTTGGCTTGTTGATGTTGAAAAAAAAGGCTTCAGGGAAGATGTG
>JAIRXK010000026.1 GCA_031268315.1 Puniceicoccales bacterium
CTTCATTGAAGGAATACACGGAATATTTTTGCACCCATTTTTTCCAAACATGCCTTCCTGTACGGCTTTTTTGAAGCAATTAAAGAAGCAATCAAAAAACCCCTTGAGCCTGGCTAAGAGCGGGGCGGATTTGACTACTGCGACGGATGTCACGACGGCGGAATGTTCTGCGGTTGGGTGAAGTTCTGATGCGGAATGTTTTGCGGTTGGGTGAAGTTTTGATGCGGAATGGTTTGCGGTTGGATGAAGTTCTGCTGCGGAATATTTTGCGGTTGGGTGAAGTTTTGATGCGGAATGTTTTGCGGTTGGATGAAGTTCTGCTGCGGAATGTTCTGCGGTTGGGTGAAGGTCTGCTGCGGAATGTCCTGCGGTTGGGTGAAGTTCTGCTGCGGAATATTCTGCGGTTGGATGAAGTTTTGCTGCGGAATGTTCTGCGATTGGTTGAAGTTCTGCTGCGGAATGTTCTGCGGTTGGTTGAAGTTTTGATGCGAATTAAAGTTCTGCTGCGGAATGTTTTCCCTAAACATTTTCTGATTTATGTCATAGCACACTGCCGACACATTGCCGTCTAATGCAGTCAATGGAATTATGCTCTTACTCGAATCGTACAAAATTGTCCCGCTATTAGGGTCTCGCGGAACATTGTAAACACAGCAATCACATACAGCAATTGTTGAGCATATATTTGGTAGTATGAAAATATTATAAAATCCATTTTTTATTAGAATATTCGATTTGTTATGTTTTGTAATTTTACCATTGCCATCGATTTTTACATCAGGACCAAATGCATTGATTTTTACAAGTTTATAATTAGTAAATTTCATAGAGATAGTATTAATAACACTACTCACTCCACTCTTTAATAAATCAAAACTCAGAGGCTGATAAACCCGCTTCGAGTTAGAATTAGACTTACCTCCAGGAAAATCATTAAAATCTA
Organism: Puniceicoccales bacterium; assembly: GCA_031268315.1. Taxonomy (GTDB): domain Bacteria; phylum Verrucomicrobiota; class Verrucomicrobiia; order Opitutales; family JAIRLM01; genus JAIRXK01. The sequence continues at coordinate 944 of JAIRXK010000026.1, forward strand.
CACTGCGATAGGCTACTGATGATAAAGGTTGTGATGAAGGCTGCGAGCCGCTCTGTTTCCGTTTTGCTGGGAGAAGTCCACCCATGGTCCCTGAGGCATGCATTTGGCTTCTATTATCCAATAGAGTCCACTTATTATCTTTAACATGGCAGGTAAAAACTAATCCACTATGCACGTTTTGCACAGTGGTCACATTTCCGGAAATAATGCCGTCCGAACCATACAAAACGTTATAGGCTTTCCCATTTAATACGGCTATCTTCGCACATATATTGGTTTTTCGATTGGTAACATTATAGTAACCATCATATGCCTTCTGGCCTCTTTTTTTGCTTACTGTAACACAGCCATTCTGATCTATTGTAAAACTGGCAGATTTCCCTAAATTAAAAAAGACCGCATTTGCATCGTTATGCTGCATGGTATACGCACTTACTTCACACTCCATACCTTTTGCTAGTGGTTGATAGACAGTCGGATGAGAGCAATGTCCGTTAGCCGCAGGAAACAACTTAGGGTCAAATGCTTTCGTCCTCGTATCATAGTTCGTCAGCTGTGAGACGCTTGGATTTGCCAACGGCGGACTGAACTGCTGCTGCAGTCGATTGAAGGAACCTCCATACTCCGACGGCGACTGATTTGGGAAGTTTGGATTTGCCGACGACACGGTGGGGATACTTATATTTGGATTCGTAATTGGATAAATTTGTTGATTATTTGCACATCTAATAGTCATTCCTCCGTTCATGGCAGAACAGTGGCAAGAAAAAGTTTCATTTTGGTCTTTTAGCGATGTCAATTTTATCTCACTTTCACCACAAGAATTAGCATCGGGAGTATTTAAGATTTTTCCATTATCATCGCGTGAAACATTATAGACTTTCCCACCGGCGACGCATATCGTTGAGCATATTCCATTTGAATCTGTAATATTATAAAAGATGTCGCTCTTTCCTATTGTTTCATCCCCGCTGCCGAAATGCGCATAACCATTTTCGTCTATGGCAAAATTTACACCGCTACTTCCAAATGGAATATTGGCTTCATCGTCAGTCGGGCACCTACTCGTGCTGGACCAAACTTGAATTTTTTCATTGGGCTTAGGAGAAGCCAATGGTCTATATATTTTCGCATTTCCTTCCAGAAAATTGTTAAAATTAATATTAGAACCTTTTATAGTAATATCAAATATTCCTGCCGCCTTTTTTATGCCAGTATTTCCAAATGCCCAGGCGATGACCGACAGCAGAAATCTCTTGATTGCGTTGAAGCAACCGGAATCTCTTATTAATGTAGAAAAGGCTTTTCGACAATCCGCAAACTTCATTTTTGTGAAATCCACATGGATTCCGGACACCAACTCCTTGCAGGTAGGGGTCGATGCAGATCTGCTAGACGGATTTGTGGAAGGATTCCGCGCCGTTTTCAATAAGCTCAAACTAACGCCATCCATAATTTAACTCCTTTTGAAGTTTGACGGGCAATGGCGGAGAGTCAACAAATAAAAAATAAAATTTTAAGAACCCCTCCCATTTGCATCTCCCGTCGCAGCGAATCTCCATACCCCGGCGGCGGCAAATCCATAATATTTACTCAATTTTCTAGGAATTATTCTTTTTTTCCAGTGCCCAGCCGTAGAGTTCCAGATAGCGCCGTGCGGATTTTTTCCATGAAAAGTCCTGGGCCATTCCGTTGCGCTGCATGGTGCGAATGTCGTCCGGGCGGTCGTAGTAGGTGGCGCACGCCCAGCCGATGGCGTCATGGAGACTCTGGTGGGTAAGATCTTGAAAGACGAATCCCGTGCCATTGGCTACTCCGCCGGCGTAGGATTGGACACTTTCCCGCAATCCTCCCGTGGCGCGAACGATGGGCAATGTTCCGTAGCGCATGGAGTAGAGCTGATTCAACCCGCAGGGTTCGAAGCGGCTGGGCATGGCAAAAAAATCTCCCGCCGCCTCCAGGAGATGGGATAAACTTTCATCGTAGCCGATGCGCACCCAAATGCGGTCGCGGAAGCACTCTCCGAGGAATCGAAAGTGATTTTCCAGGGACGCGTCGCCCGACCCGAGAATGGCGAAGCGCACCGCCATGCCATTGACGACCCAGGGTAGAATGTCCGCTAAAACATCCAGGCCCTTCTGCCAGTAAAGCCGTGAAATGACAACGAATAGCGGCATGGCATCGGCGGCGACGGGCTTCCAATGCTCCCGAAAGAAGTGGCCCTTGCACTTGGCCTTTCCCTCTAAATTTTCCGCTGAAAATCCATGGGGAATTCTTCCATCGGTGGCCGGATTCCAATCCTCTTCGCCGATGCCATTGATGATCCCCACCAAATCGCCGCTGCGGAAGCGGAGTAGCCCGTGGAGTCCACAGCCCCCTTCCGGCCACTGGATTTCCTCCGCATAGCTGCGGCTCACCGTCGACAGCTTATTGGCAAAGTAAATCCCTCCCTTGAGGAAATTAACACCGCCACATGCCTCCAATTGGTCGGATCGGAACAGGCTGTCCCATAGCCCCCCGTAGGCAAGAATGGACCGATCGGCGTAGCCCTGGTGTTGGAGATTGTGAATGGTGAGCACGCTCGCTGTTTTTGCCAGTCTTCCGCGCCGCGCCACCGTTTCAAGGTAGACGGGGACCAGGGCCGCCATCCAGTCGTGGACATGATAGATGTCGGGAGTCCATTGGAGAAAATCTGGCAAATCAATGGCCGCACGGCAGAGAAATGTGAAGCGGTATGCATTGTCATCGAATCCATCTCCTCCGCTATCGTAGAGCCGATCCCTGTGGTAGTAGCGGTCGTATTCCAGGAAGTAGAAGCACACCTTTTCGGGACTCACGTATTCCCAAATTCGTGCAAAGTGTTCCTCGCCGAGGTGGATGGAAAAAACGGCGGGAATGGGACGAAATTTTTTCCGATGCTCTTCGCCGATGGTCGAATAGAACGGCAGAAGCACGCGCACGTCATTGCCGAGGAGCGACAGGTGCTGGGCAAGGGATGAGACCACGTCACCGAGGCCGCCCACCTTAGCAAATGGAGCGGCCTCCGAAGCCACCATGAGAATGTTCATTGGACGCATCTAAGTTTCCTTCACTTTCACAATTTCCAATTCCTGCCTCAGTCGCGCGATGTGGCCATCGGGCAAGTAGCCGCCAAACGATACACCGTCGTAGACAATGGAATTTTTTCCTATGACTGTGCCCGGGCGCAGCACGGCATTGCAGCCAATCTGGGCTCCGTCGCCGATGGCGGCTCCAAATTTTTTCCGCCCCGTTTCAATTCTTTTTCCGCCGGCGGCGACGGCGATATTTTTTTTATCGAAGCGGAGATTTGCCAAAATCGCTCCCGCCCCCAGGTGGCTTTCCTGGCCAAGAATGGAATCGCCAACGTAGTTCAAGTGTGGGACCTGCGCACGGTCCCCAATGAGGGCATTTTTTATCTCGCAGCCACTGCCGATGACACAATTTTCGCCGATAATTGCAAAGCCGCGAATGCAAACCCCCGCACGTACCTCCGTTCGTGCGCCTATGTAGACCGGACCGCCGACGGTGGCACTGGGGGAAATGTTGGCCTCCGGATGGACGAATGAATTCATTTCTCCGCCGTCCATTTTTAGCGATTGCAGCGCAATGGCGATGGCGGGCAGCCAATCCCATGGGGGAATGTCACCGGGAAAAAATGGTCGAAATGCCTCCAGGCTTCCCAGCGATGGAATGAGATTTTTCGCTAGAATCTTCATCGTGCAACTCCACGGACCAATGCTGGGTAATTCGAATGATTTGTCAACGGAAAATGTCGGCATCATTTGGCGCCGAGGGAAATTTCTTCGCCGAACGCATCCCGCCGCAATTAGTAGTTAACCTCCATCCATCCAATGCCCTCATTCTTCGTCTTAATGTCTTTTCCATCGCCCCTGTGTACGGAGAGCGCACTGCCATTGGAAAATGAAATCTGCACATTGTCGTAGTAGTCAATGTGCCGGGATTCGCCCTTCTTCAAAGTCCCAGAAAATAAATTTTCCTTCGTATTTTTATCGCGCACCAGCACCTGCACACTGTCGGATGCGGTCAGCGTAATTCGCTTCGACTGAACATCTTCCATGGCAATAACTTCCACCGGATTGCGGTCCAGCAATTCTTCCAGGGCATTTCCCTTCCTAGGGATAAATTTAAGCAGCAAAAATCCCAGGACAATCACCGTAGCAATAGAACCAATTCTTATTTGCCACTGCCGTTCACAAACTTTTTTCCGCAAATTTTCCCAAAGTATTACATGGAGGGGCGTGCGTGGCTGGTGATTTCCCTGGACCCCTCCTGCATTCTCCGGGACTTCCGGCTTTTCCACTGTCGGAGGGTCCATCTCTCCCGCCAGGGCCATTGGCCTTTCATTGGAGATTGCCAGGCCGTGGTCCTTTTCTTTCCCATCCACCTGGGGTACGATCTGATCGGGATTCAGATGTAAAAATTCCGCATAAATGCGCAAAAAGCCACGCTGATATACCTCCGGTAGAGGAATATCGCCATCTCCGTCCTCGAAGGCAGCGAGAAAATCTCCGCGGATTTTCGTCACCTCTTCAGCATCCTTCAGCGTTAGCTTCAAGGCCTCCCGTGCTTTTTTTAACTGCTTCCCTACATTAACCATAGCCATCCCCATAGCAATTTAGAGAATAATTTGCTCAAAACGAGAAAAAAATAAACATTTCGTAGAAAGGATGAAATGGCGGCCTAGAGGTTTTTTAACTTCTCCGCGCCCCGCTGTCGCCATTGCCAAGCATCGTGGATAATTTGTTCCATGGACAATTCCGTACACCAGCCAAATTCCAACGCCCCATGGCGCGGATCCACACGCGTCTCATCGGCTTCTCCTGGAAACTTTTCCATCTCCTCCACGGCAATGGAGCGGTGGGTAACGTCCTCTGCTAGGCCTATGAATTCCCGCACGGAAATGGGATTTCCCGTGCCAAGGTTCAGCCTATGTCCGCCGCGCCGGCCTCCCATGGCTATGGCGCGCAGTGCCTGCAAAAATGCATTTCCAACGTCGCAAATGTGCAGCAATTCCACCAAGGGTGAGCCGTCCCTTGTCGGTAAATTACTTCCCCGCAGGCGAAAGCAAGGTCGCGATCCAAGGGCCACATCCATGGCGGTTGCCACCAATTGGGACGATCCATTGGGCAGAGCTCCCAGTGAACCATCCCGCAGCGCTCCACCGATGCTGCCGAGGCGCAGGGAGACGAAATTGAGATCGTCGGAGCTGGCAAGGTCGTCGAGGAGATCTTCACAGTGGCAAAGGGACGTGGCGAACGGCGTTCCGGGATTGCGCGGCGTTGAGGGCGAAATGGGCAGCGGGGGTGATTCGCCGTAAATTTTTAGGGACGAACGAAAAAGAACATTCTTCACATTCTGCCGCAGCAGCGCCTGCAGTAGGTAAAAAACGCCGATGAAATTATTGTGGTAAAATGGAAATGGCATCCGGACGGAGCGGTTGGCGCCGCTAAGAATTGCGCAGATGACGCAGCAATCAATTGGCGCGGCCCCTAGGACATTTTCCACCGCCCGTATGAGTCCCATATCCAATGGATGGAATGGCACGTCGGAAGGAAGCATTTCCCGGTGACCGGAACTGAGATTGTCGATAACAACCACCTCTAAACCTGCACGGATGAATAAGCGCACGAGGTGACTGCCCAAGTATCCTGCACCGCCAACAATTAATACACGCATCGCTACTCCAGTGGACACTTTCTACCCGCTTCCATTGAAAAATCAAGCCATTGTCGAAAAATTAGCGGTTCAATTGAAAGAAAGAAGAGTTAATTGCCCGAAAAATGGCCGCCGGCTGCTTTTTCTGAATCTGAAAACAAAAAAATTGTGGCAAAATTAAAAAAACTTGACAATTGGCTAGATATTACTGTATTGTGTAATATAACGAGTGACATTAAAGATTGTGCGGGTGTGCGTTCCTCGAAATTTTTGAATGAACTGACTAAGAACCAGGATAATTTAATTCGAGAAATTCAGATCAAAACCTACGTTCCGCTTGGAATTACGATGCTGCTGTCGGCGGCGGCGATTGCCGTTGCCGTGCTCTGCTTTCCGCTGTCCAGTGCCGCCGCCATTGGTTTGTTCTGCGTTGCCGCTATTTTGGTATGTGGGGGAATTATCTTCGCAGTAGTGGTTCAAGGGAAGAAAAAATCGCAAATTTTGCAGCTTTTCATGGATAATATGAAAAAACTTCTCGAGCCATATTGGGCGGACTACAAAAATTGCTGGCAATCGTGGTACGACCAACTTTCCGATGACGATAAGAAAAAATTTCCGCAACAAGTACCCGGTGATCTCTTTCAATATCCAAGCAAATGCGATGAAAATGCACTTCGCCGTAAGTTTTCCCACATAGCGGATTGCTTTGCTAATAGCTTTTACAGTAAAATTTCCGATGCCGAATATAGAATACTGGTAGGGAATTTTGTTGCAGTGCTATCACTCTTACCTCAATGGGAATTTAAAACATTACTTACAGTACCACTTGATGAGAAAGGCGTTACGCTTGTTCGAGAATCTGGCGACACTAATAACGGATTAAGCCGAATATGCTCTAATATTTTCATGTGGGAAATGTCAAAATTAAAAATAGAGCCATTGCGAAATTGCTATTTAGATTTAATTTTAAGCCAAAAAAACAAATTTGGTGCTACTCGCTTTTCTAATTTATGTTACTGGGGCGAAGATCTAGAATTGCTGGGAGAAATATTAACACTATTGGCCAATGGCAAACACGTTAAATTGGAGCATTTACTTGAATGCGCAGTCGGTGATACGATATTAGACACTGCGACCGATAATAATGATGGGAAAGATGTAGATAGCGTAAGTGAAAAGATTTGGGATTTCCTCTGCCTGATACTTACAACGGATGATTTAGAAAAACTCTGCCTAACTAAAGAAGAAAATGGCAATGCGGCAATATTAAATTTCCTTTGTAGTCAAGGCAATTTTAACCTCAAGGAAAAATGCCTAGAATTTATCGGCGCAAAATTCGGTGATACTGAAAAAGTTCAACTGCTCACCAATGAAAGGTTCTTGCAGTTCATATACTTCATGATTATGTGTAAAAATTCGAAGCCAAGAGATGAAATAATGGATGAAATAATTTCAGCGCTTGGTGGAGACAGAATTAAGCAGTATTTGCAGCAAAATTTAAAGTCGACCATCGCCAGTCGCAATAGTGAAGAAGCGGAAGAATTTACAAACTTTCTTAGCGAGAAGTTTAAGATTAACGATGAAATAATTACAAAATATTAGTAAAGTGGAGGTTTGACCTATTGTCATTTTGCAGTGGAAAGAAGTCGTTCTAGGAAATCTCTCTCATCTGCGCCATCTGGATCGTAGCGCACCCAGGTTAATTGATCCGCAGATTGAAATGTGGATTTTCTTTTCACCAGCGCAAACCACCACTTACCTTCCCGGTCCTTTGCGCCGGTAATATTAACTTTCAGCCAATGGGATTCTTTTTCGAGGTCCAGCTGCGCGCAGCGTATTTCCATAGTGTGGCATGGAAGGGAAATTGATTTACGCAAACTTTTAAAATTTTGAAAATCATCCTTTGAATCAAAAATGGTTGTTTGTTCATTGCCTTGCAAGATGCCAGTCAGAGTAATTTGCTTGGGGGCATTGTCTACCTCTTCGCCTTTGCATGGAGTTATGTCGGTGCAATTTAAATGGGCAAGGAGATGATCTTCTACAAATTGATCGGGACATTTCGCGAGCGCCTCTCCGGCTTTTCCAAGGGTTTTATTGAATATCCCGGCGACTGGAAGAATAATTGCTGCGCCCATTGGGCCCAGTGTGCGAATTGCCCAACTTCCATTGGAAGCAAGGGATCTAATCAAACTGCTATTCTTGTCTATTTTATACTTTTCCATGGCATTGCCGCAAGTTCTTTTAAGTCCTGGGTTGAGTGCTATTCTTAGGCTTTCCACCGAGTTTTCAGTGTAGCAGTGAATTTTCTTTTCCTCATTATTGTAAAGTTTTATCAATTGATTGTGTTGATCGGCGTCACATACGATGATACATCCCTCGTCATTTTTTGTAAATGCAGTCATTTTGAGTGCAATTTCGCCAATTTCTTCCTCAATTTCAGCGTTTCCGTCCCAATCAAATGGTATGATTTTACTATGTAGTCTTTTTCTCACAATTTCATCGCATATGATTTTTTTTAGCTTCGGAAGCATGTGATCGGCGTATTGAAAAACCATATGTTCATGATTATTGAGTTTGAGAATAAAATTTCCTACACCGCTGATGGCATAGGATGGGATTTCATTTTCATACTTTCCGTCAAAGTAGTCCTCCAGGATGCAAACTGCCACTAGCAGGTCGTGTAAATCTCTACTTCCGTCCTTCGGATGAAACTCATTGAGAAGAGAAAAGATCCGCGAGGCTTGACCTACGATATTTTCTATTTTTTGTGTCCCCAGATGGAACACATCCTGCACGATCCGCAGCACAATCGATGAAAAACTGTTCTCGTCGGCCTCATGCTCGGCGCAGGCATTGCGAAAAGCATCAATGTCTTTACCTATTTCGCTTCCCAGTTTATCAATTTCCAATTGTTTCCATTCAATGGGTAGCAGTGTGGTGGCAAGCATATAGGCGCGAAATGCCTTTCGCTGCAATTCGATGTTCTGATCGGAAAAGTCATAGATGTCCTTGCCCTTGATTAGAAAGATTATGGTAATGATGTTAATGGTGAGGACGACAAGGGCGGCGGATGAAATGATGCATAGGCCAGATTCCGCAAGGAACCAGATCACGGGAATTGCTGGCAATCCAAGGGACGTTAGTGCGATGAGCAGTGAGGAGGTGCAGCCCAATGTGGCAAGTGCAATGGTGGTTATTTTACCCACTTTGCTGTGGAATAAAGTATGAAAAAACTCATTTTTCACGGCCCCGCCGTGCGGCGCATCGGAGGGAAGTGACCCACTGGGCATTTGATTTTGACTGGAAGGTATTGTATTTTCATTCATTGCCTACTCCTTTTCTTGAGAGAGAAATTCAATCAGTTCTGCGATGGAGAGTGTGTTGCTGCTATCACTGGGAATGCGCATGAGCAGGTCCGAGATTGTTGCCATGGGGTTTTTGTCATCGATAGCAGACCAGGGAGATGGCGGATTTCCCATGATGCGAATAAATATGTGTCCTTCGCAATCGGCGGCAAATTGCAGCGGCAAATCGAATCGATTGGCCTTTTGGTCTTTTGTCGAATCCACGCCGTTTTGGTTAAAATAGACGGGAATGATTTCCTGGTATGCGAAGAGTTTTTCGGATTTATCCTGAAATTCTTGATTTCCGTTCAATATGGTGTACTGCTCGTCAGCCTTCAATGTGGCCACTATTTCGACGGGCCCCCTTTTAAAGTTCTTTAAGCATTTGCCCTGGGTTTTGACTGGTAAAGATTGCACATCGCCACCGTGCGTAATCCCGTTGAGAAAGTCATTCAATGGAACATTGAGCAGGGAGGATTCTTCATTGAGCCATCCATTTGCCTTTGCGCAAATGAGATCTCTTACGCGTATTTGGGACAAATTTTGCCGATTGCCGTGTTTTTCTAAAAATTGATTAATAAAAGTTTCTATTTCGCCGCGGATTCCTGCATCAAAATTATCGAGGACATAATTGCGATCCTTGTAGTACATAGTAGTTTGATCACTTGATATAAATTGATGGGAAAGCGCTGATACATTCTCGAGGCCGTATATGATTAGGGGTTGCATTTTTGAAGCATTTTCAATGTTCTGCTTTAGAGCTTCAACTCTCTGCATAAATGATCTGTCAACGGCATTTTCTCCTCCAATGATTGAGCTGTCGTAGCAAAATGAAAATGCCGTCCTCCTGGTCCTTTCTTCGACGATCTGGCCATTGAGTGCGTCGACGATGGATTGGGTGGATTTCTCAATGGATGTAACCATGTTATCCCTTACCCCATCCGTGTAGCGAAAAATAAGATTGGATATTCCGGTGGTGGAGACATTTTTCAGCATGCCCCTTACCTCATCGGTCAAATTTTTCTCATCGCCGCTCAAAAGTGCAATGAGCATCAACATAAGGGCAAGGACTTCGTCGGCATGCTTACTTACTTCAAAATTAAAACTATCCTGCCTGTTGAGTTTGGTTGCGGCGGCCACTACCCGCCCGATTTTTGCAAAAATGGGGCTCATTGAGGCCTTCGGTAGGTGGAGCAGGCGTGCCGCACTATTGGTCACCACATTGTCGTACATTTTCTCGTCCGCGGCATTGCTTGCAAGTGCCGACTGAATTTCGTGTGTTATTTCCACCATTTGCGCACCCAGCTTGCCAAGTTGCAACTTCGTCCAGTCGATCCTCTTCATGAGATCAATGGCAATCCACATGCGGACATACATTTGAATGCCGAATTGGACTCCGCCTGGAAATGTAAATATGTCCTTTCCCTTGCGTGCTCGGATAAGGATGGCCAATCCAACGGAAGTGACCACCAGTGACCCGAAGGATCCGACGTTGAGGATAAATTGTAAAATAAACCACAGAATTGGAATGGAGGGAAGACCAAATACAGTGAATGCAACGAGCACTCCCGAAGTGCATCCCAGCGTGCAGAAGGCAACCATGGTAATGCGGCCCAAATTTGTGCCGCGCAGAAGGCGCACCAGTCCCCACTTTGAGTTGTCTTTGAGAAGGTCCTGGGTCTTTTGATTTAAGACCTTAGCATCAAACTCCGGCTGCACCTCCACACGATTTCGCGGCGAATCAACACTTACTTCAACCATACGCACAAACTCTTAGTGAAAAAATTAACCTTTGTCAAATCTTTTTTGCAGATAAGAGAATTTCGTTGAATTGCATCCATTCCGCTGCATTTTTTGGTCTCTATGGCATCTTTCGTCGGTTTCTATGGCAAAAATTTCATCTGCGATCACAAAGTGACATTTTTTGCAATCGCTACATCTGGAAATCCAGGGCAGTTATGGTAATTATTTGATGCGAGCATAGAGGACAAGACAGCTATTTTTAGTGCAATCATCATGGCGCATAAAATCTTCTTTTGAAATAGTCGTCACAATTGCGCCATAGGCGGAGTCAAGCTGCACAAAACTTTCTCCATCTTCATTGCGAATATAAGTTAGATAATGGCCGCCATCCGCATTGCCTTGTTGGCAAAGCATTCCAGCCAATTTATATTTGCAGGGCGTGGCGCTTATCATAAATGGGGACATATCGATGCTGTCTGGGCAGAGAAAATTGTTGGAAATTTTAACATTTTTGTAATCGACGAAGTCAAAACGTTGTAACTGAAAAAGTAAAAATAATGGCATGTCCTGGAGTAACAGTATTACTGTAACGTCAATCTCTTCGCCATTGGAAGTTTTCCATGGATTTCCCGCTTCCTTTGCCATAAAATTTTTTTTAGTAAAATCGCGCAAACTTTCTTCTAAATCAGAGAATGTGCTTAGGGCAATTGGCACTACAACAAAGGGATCAGTGGCGAAATCGTGAAAATTATTTTCCGAATCAATGCTGTCTATTTGAGTATATAAAAGGCCATCAAAAGGCAATTTTGTGCTATGTGTTTCATTTTTAATTATTTTGAGGCATAGCAGGAAAAAATTAACGATATTCCCTTTACTATTATTTGTGAAATTTTTAGAAGTGATTTTATCGAAAATTGTCAAAAATTTACGATTTAATTTTTGTATTTGATTTGAGTTTGCGCCCGTATCAAGGTAATTGAAAATTTTTTTCATCGCTTTGATAAGTTTGCTTTCGGTGTTCGCCATAATTTCATTTCGAAATGGCACAATTGCGAACAGCATTTAAAATGTTGCATTCAGATAGCAGTGGCCGTTGAAATCTTTAAGATTAAATTTTGAAGGTTTAATAAGATCTTTAATTAAAGCAGTTGATACTTGTTCCTGGGCCGGTTGAATGGATTCCGCCTCTTTCGCTGATAGATGCTGACTGCTGGATTCTTGCTGACTGCCGATTTTTTCCTCGGGAGGAGGAGCTTTCATGGGTATGGGAGTTTCAAAGTTTGGGGGTGAATTAATATTTTTATCTTTTCTAAATTTCCAATAATACGCAGCGATCGCCACACAGAAAATGGATGTGGCAACACATAAGCCGTAGATGAGTGCAGGTATTTGGAAGATGATTCCCACTGCAATAGTTGTGACGGAAGTGGTGACGCAGGCCACAATTGCGGCTGTTTTTGCATGAGCCAAGAAAAAGGTTTTAAAAAACTCACGAAAATTCTTTTCTGTATCTTTAATAACAGTCACGGTGATAGATGCATCCTTAGGAAAATGCTTTTAATGTCAAGAAATAAGAAAATTTCGTGTGTTTTACGACGATTGCACATTTGTATTTCCGCGTTTGGGCCTCCGCAAAAGTGGCAATCGCGCAGTGCGCGACTGGAATTTATTGGGCAAGAAAATGATACGCGAATTGCTTTGAAAAATACATATTTTTTTTTAAATAAAATATCCGTTGACAATTATAAATATTCCTTTAGAGTGATTGAGATATAGAGTTAAAAAACGCGTATGAGCAATAAAATTCAGTCCCCAACTGCGGGAAAATTATCTCCAGGCAGCCAGCCGATATCAGATGACGGCGCAAACGGAACGACATCGGTATTGGTTTCACCCGTGCAAACGGGAAGCGTATCTCTATTTTCATCGTCGCAGGATACTCAAGGTGAGCTAATGAAGCATATAAAAAAAATAAATGGAGGAAAATATTTTTGCGGATTATTGAGGGATATGAGTAACCTCTTTTGCAAATTATATGAAGAAGATGCTGCTACCGCAGAAAATATTTTTAAAGATGACGAGATGAGCTATGACTGCTTATTCGGAATTTTGATGACGTTTTGCGCGAAAAAGCAAGAGGAAAATTTTTTGCATTTCTTCAATATGGCATATGTAAGTCATAAATCGGAAGCATTGAAATTTTTACAAATGTTATCGGAAGAAAAAGGCTATATTATAGCAAAAATCATAGGTGAAATAGAAAAAAGTGATAATGGCTTTCAAAATGTGGTAGATGTTTTATTGAGTAAAGAAATAGACGCGCATTGCGTGCATAGGATTCTTAATAATGAAATGATAGAGGCGGAAAAATCAGAAAGATATTTGAAAGAAATCTATCGAGTAAATAGGCGGAAAATAATCTCGCTTTTAAATTTTTTAGTTAGAAGTGATATGTCACAGAAGGCAGCGGAAATTTTATTGAAAGTGGAAGACAATAAATTTGAAGGAATAGTAAATGTTTTGTTGGATGATGAAATGAGGTATGAAACTGTGTCGGGAATTTTAGGGGACGAAAAGTCAGCAATTTCTGAAAGCGCAGTGAAATGTTTAATTGAGATATATTCAAGAAATGAAGAAAAAGCAAGTCAAGCTATATGCCATATGTGCGAAGTTGACAACAAAAATGCGGTGTGCCTGCTTGCGAAAATGGTAATGAATGGAGATTCCAGTTGCAATGATGTGGTAAAATGTATTCTGCAGATTAAAGGGCGTGATACCATAGGCATAATGTTGGCCAGGCAGACAATAACTTCCGAGGAAGCAGAGCGATTATTTGATCTAATGTATTCGCTTGAAGATAAGTCAAAGGCACTTGAAATTTTCGAGACGATGGTGCTGTTCCAACCTAAAAATGCAATCAATGTTTTGTTGAAAAAAGAAAAAACTACTGTGGAGAATATTTTGTTAAATTCGAGTAGGAGCACTATAAACGATATATTTAGAAGGATTGAGATGGAGGGAAAATCTACTGAAGAAGCGGTAAATCTCTTTAAAATAATATATGAAAAAGACAAGAAAATGGCAAGCGGTGCCATATCTAATATGAGCTTTGCAATGCGAGATGATGGCATATTAGAGGCGATTATAGTAGAAATTGAAAAAGACAAAGACAACTATGATATAGTGCAAATTTTGACAAATGAAAATATGGAATCCAATAAAATAGGTAATTTTTTTGGAAAAATTGAAAAAGTTAATGGATTCTTCGAGAATGCGAAAGAAATTTTTAAAAATCTATGTACCCGTAGCAATGATAAAGAAATACTGCTGGCCATTAGTTCTATGATCCGCTCTCAAAGTGCATTAGCTATGTCATCTTTGCTTGAAATGTTGGAAAACGATGAAAGTATGGAAATTATTTTGTCCAATGTTTATATAGATAGTGACGATATAGGGAAAATTTTCGTGCAAATGGCGGGGACTGACGAATCTTCCGATATTTTCAAAAGAGTGGAGACAATTTTTTGGAAGGTCATGCATAACGAAAAAAATACTAAAGAAAGAGCAATGGGAATCTTGAATTCCATGTGTTTAGCAGAAAGCAAATTAGCCATATCAATTTTGTTGAAAAAGTTAGGAAATAAAAACGATGCGAAATCCAATGACAGTATACAGAGTATCCTAACGGATGAAAATATGAAAGCTGCAAGCATAGGGAAAGTACTGACAAAAATGGCGGAGACTGATGAAACTTTCCAAAGCGCAGTGGAAATTTTTGAAATAATGTATACCAAATGCAATCGGGGAAAGGCAGTGGAAAGTTTGAATTCTATGTGTTTAACAGAAAGCAAGTTACCCGTAGAGATTTTGTTGGGAAAGCTAAAAAATGAAAGCGATGGTGGCGATATTCGAGCTATTCTATTGAATGAAAATATGAAAGCTGCAAACATAGGGAAAGTACTGACAAAAATGGCGGAGACTAAAGAAACTTTCCAAAGCGCAGTGGAAATCTTTAAGATAATACGCAATGGAAATGCAGAAAAAGCAAATGCAGTCATAAATGAAATGTGTAAAAACTTTCATGCAAATGAGGAAATTACAGCTGCGACGTCAATTTTATTAGAAATGCTGAAAAGAAATGACGATGCATTAGTGCGTATTATGAATAGTAAAGAAATGACGCCTGAAGCCGTAGTGAATATTTTGACGCATGGTTCAGTAAGACGCAGCGATGCAGCAAAAATTTTAATATTAATGGTGGATAAATTTAATCGAAATTTAGATGCTAAAAGGAATTGGAGTTTTGCTTTTACTTTTGCAAGTTATATGGACAATGAATCCACAGCCAAAGAAATAGCTTTGCTTTTGGAGCAGATGATCTCACTGGATCAAAAAGATTTACCAATCATAGTGGATATTTTAGGACAGTATTGCAGTGAAAAATTTTTAAGGAAAATTTTTACTACTAGCGGTGCAATGGAGCTAAAAAATATTGCAATGATTTGCAATGCAATGTGCAATAGAAAGACAAGGTATGCCGCGAAGCGCAGACAGAATTGTAGTTGGAGTAGCAAGGTGGCATTTGTAATTAGTAGATCAAAATCTCCTGCGCAAATTTTGGCACAGGATGCAATCACTCCTAAAAATGTGGGAAAAATTTTGCGGAAAATAGATATTAAAGATGACTTGGGTGCTATTGTGAATGAAATGATTGAATTATGGGGTGGTCTAGAAAAAGTAGCAAAATTTTTAAAAAAAATGAAGCCAACGCAACGAGATGCAATTTTAAAATATTGTGATTCTAGCTGTAGAGATTTCATTTTGACTGAAATGAAAAAGCTTAAAAGCGAAGAAACCACTCAAATGCCTGAGATCGAAGAAACTATTCTAGCGCCTAAAATCGAAGAAACCACTCAAATGCCTGAAAACACGAGTACCATTGATGTTGATGTAGCGCAAGTGCATGGGAACAATATTTTAAAAAGTGAAGAAGAAAGTCGGAAGTCCGATGGAATTGGAAAACAAAACCAGAAGATTAATAAGTCGAAGGCGCCATTCCTCAAATGGGTACGGGAAATTTTTACTGGAACCCTGAATAGGGTGTTGATTCTATTGGCAGTGACGGTTGTTTGCACCATAATTGCCGGAGCGATCATTGGGTATCCGTTAGTACTGTGCATCGGCATAGGCGCTGCAATCATTGAGGCAGGGGCCATTGGGCTTTTGCATCGGCATAGGAATCAGGCCAATAAAGAAAATTTCGACCAGGCCAATATTTCGACAATTGACTATGCTTAAGAGCAAATTCGCCACATGCCATCTGACAAAATTCGCCTTTGTACCGATAACTTCGATCAAAAACTAACAAAAATTCAGGGAAGGAAATTTTTTTTTTGCTTCCGGAATTGTTCTCCATTCAAGGATTAGCCATTCCTTATGCATGGTGGTCATTTCTTTGCATTTTCTTCCCGTTGCTTATTGGCTGCTGCCTGCAGGGACATTGGGGTCATATGCTGGAGCATTTTTCCAAGTAGCGTACATGAATCTTCCAAGTCTATTCTGCTCCCGGAACATCGTGCATATACGTCGTAATTTTCGCAGGAAAGGTGATTACCGTATCTCTGTTTTATGTATGTATCTAACGTAGGAACTTGTTGAATGGAACCCCGCAGGTATTGGATACGCGCGGCCATTGCTTTAATTTCCTTTTTCGTAAAATTATTTGCCTTCATATCCTGTATATATGATGAATTTAATTCATCCAATATTTTCAGATAACTTTCCTTCATTTCAACTGTAAGCGGAGGCAAGTGATCGTACCAAAGGAAGGTTGGAGATACGAAATTGAATATATCAGCACAAACAACATTTACAGCATTTCCATAAGTCATTTCCCATATTAAGTGTTGGAGTGAATTGTTTGTGTTAAGACACGATAATTCTATAAAAATTTTTTTAACATTCATAAGTTTATCAATTGTGCCTTGATCAAGAATTTTTGTCTTACCTGCTTGTTCGAGACAATTAAGAACTTTCTTTCGATTCTCCTGACATTGCTCATTAGTGCCTTTGAACATAACATCTCCCACATTGTGCCTAAACTCAGCCATTGCCTGCTTCATAACATCATCGGTCGTGCCAGTTGCAGCAAACGGTGGAAATGAAAGGCCCATATCAATTATGTGAAAAAGGCCATCTTTTGGGCTGATCATGCAATTTTCAAAGTGCAGATCCAAATGACCAATGATCATTGCAAGAAATTGACAATCAATCGCCGATTCAATTGTCGCCCCCGACAGAGGCAATGTATGAAAAAGGCCATCATTTGCGATTGTGGCCACGCCAGAACCTTCGATTTTGCTCATTAGGATATATTCTTTTTTTTCGCCCGATGAAGTCAGGTAGGAATCATTTTCAACGCTATGTGTCGGCGCCATTCGACTTTTCCGGTATCTCGCAAACAGTTGCCCAATTTTTCCTGCGTAGGTAGTCCGTCCCACTAAATTTGGATTCTTCTGAGTTTCTGGTTCATAAAATTCGCTCAATGTGGCAATCTGAAAGGCTTTACTTTCCTCCTCATCTGATTGAATGGATTTAAGACACATATTTTGAGAGCCTAATTTTACTTCGTACACGACATTGCATGCGCCTAGACCTAAAATTTTGACCCTATTGCCAACCCCAGAAATTGTGGCAACGAAATTTTTCATATTTTTTGTCTCTACAGTATTGAGTAAGTTAACACTCGTTACTTTTGAAATTGTTTCAATGCAGTGGGGGATATCGCTTTTTCCAATTCCTGTCAATGCTTGTGGCTCTGGATTTTTAGCAGCGAAAAGTTGAACATCTCCAAGATTACTTTTATTTTGCAAGGATAGCGCAGTTAATGCAGTGTCGAAAACGTCGCAATATGCTGCGGTAAATACGTTTTCATCGTTATTGTAGATGCCAGATCCTTTCGCTGCAATTTCATTCATTTCGAATATACTATCCCATAATTTTCTTTCGACATCACCCCTTAGGCGCATCATATAATCACACATAGCCGGATTGGCTGCCGTAATGTTATTAATAATGTTTTTAGCGCGCAAGCAATATGTGGCATATGTATTCATGAGTACAACGCCAAAATACAATTTCTTTTCTCTAATTTTTGCTTCAATGTTGGGAGTATAATTCGATCCATCAGCAAGAGAAGATGCCAAATTATTCATATTATTCATACAATCGGGAAGCACTGGAATACCTCTCTGCTGTGTCGTGGGCATTTCATTTTGATCTTCTGGTGAATTCTGCTGCACATTCTGTTTTCCAAATGCAGCGCTAAAAAAAATCCAAAGGTGTTCCATGGAAATGACATCCCGCAGAAAACTCTCAGGCCGGCCCCCGATGATAAACGCCAGCGGACTAAGTAGAATCGCCAGTGCCCAAATTGGAATCTTTATGGCAACGGTTGCAATTGTGAGCAGAATCAGAGGAATTTTTTTAAGAGGATGCGCGAAGCGATCTCCTACCCACTCTCCACATGCGCGACTGATATCATCCACAAAAAATATATTGGCAGAATTTTTATCAATTGCAAGAAAATTATTTCCAAAAAATTAGGGATCCGACCGCTTGCATAAATCAAAACCCAATGTAAATCGTCCCTACTTCAAGCTGCGTCCAACGCCTTGGCTGAGACCCAGATCGAGAAATGAAAAATTTTTCCCCACTGATTGTTTTGGAAAATGCTTTTGCAGCCGAGCAAAATTTAACGGTCTGGGCCGATTCGATAAAATTATTGGGAAAAATTTCCCAAATACGACTTGACACACCGATTCCTCAGCTAAGATGGGATCCTTATTCTATGGATAGCCTATGGTAGCGATTCTCTTGGTATGGTTGGTGATGATGATTGTTTCGTTCATTGCATCACTGCTCGACGGTGTGCTTGTCGGCGCAACGGTTGCTGAGGTAGAAGTGTTGAAGAAGAAGTCCGCTTCCATCGGCAAACTCTTCGAGTACTATCGATCAAACTTCGACTATGTGCTGTCGGCATTGCTCGGATTGGATACGATGACCACATCTCTTTTGTCGATTTTGCTGGGGTCACTGATTTTGCAGGAACTTGGAGAGGCGGCTGTTTTCCCATGTTCCCTTGCCATTACGGTAATTGGGTTTGTCTTCACGGACATTTTGCCCAAGGTCATGGGCATTTATCACCGCAGGAAATTACTCTATTGGTCCGTATATCCCATGCGCCTTGCCGTGTGGATCATGTTTCCAATTTCCTGGCTATGCTCGCGCGTCACCCGCATGTTTATTCCCAAAAATCACAGCAATGAGGAACTCTCCGACGAATCCTTCATTCTGACGGCGCGGAGGGGAGTGGCTAAGGGCGTACTTAGTTCCGTGGAAGGAATTATGTTGGAGCAAACGCTGACGTTGGATGACGTTGAAGTATCGACCATTGCGAAAAAGGACATTTTTTTTCTCCACAGCACCATGACCATCGAGGAAGTTTTTCGCGACTATCCGGAAATTCCCTACAGCCGCATCCCACTCTACGATAAAAAGCTTTCGCGTTTCATCGGCATTGTTCGCCGCAGGGATTTGCTTAAGGCCCTGGGCGAAGATAAGCACCGAATGACCATCAGGAGATTTTCCCATAAGGCACTCATGGTTCCAGGAGACACAAAAATTTCCTCCACACTGGAGTTGATGCTGCAAAATTTTCAGCAGGTCGCCATCATCGCCGACGGCGCAGGAAATGCCTTTGGCGTGGCCACCATCGAAGACATCTTTGAGTACATCATTGGCCGGGATATCCGCGAATATGACGACGTGGGAAAGGGCATTGCCTTCGAGGCCTGCTCGGCAACCAGGGAAAATAATCCATAGCATGTGCGAAAATTGCTTTCGATGTTAGCATTTACATTATTTTTATAAATCAATGGCTGAACTTTGTTGGATTAGCCATAGAAGGTTAATCTGATCGCTATTTTTTCGTAAAATGCGGGAAAGTGCTTGTTTTTTTAAAAAATTTCCATTGCCATGGCTACCGGTAGCGGCTATCTCCGCGCGGTGCGGGAGTGGCTGGTGCTACAATAGGAGAAAATCATATGTCAACATCAGCAATTACAATTTACTTCGAGGGTCTCATGCGCGAAAAGCAGACGCTTTTGGAAGCAAAGATCAAGACAGCGCCCAATACTCCGACTGAAATTATCGCTCAATTCAATGAAGTTTCCACTAAGATAGCGGAAACGCTGAAAGTGATACAGATTGTCGAATCCGTCAAAAATTCACAATTACCGTCCGCAAGTGCGGTAATGCTGAGCATATCCCTGTGGATGTTCGCCGAACCAGAAGATCGAAATGCACTGTGGACGCTCACACAAAGCGCTATTGATGAATACAGTAGACAAGCCAAGACACTTGGTCAAGCGACGGTTGAATTCGAAAAGGCAAGGACTGAGCTTGAAAAAGCGAATGTAGAGTTATCCATGGCAAAAGCCAAGGCCAAGGCAACCAAGGCTGAATCCCATGCGGCGGTGGAAAAACTATGGGCAGAAGCAAATATTGAAGCTCAAAAGTCGCAGGCAGAAGCCAATGATGAAGTTCAAAAATTACAGGCAGAAGCCAATGCTGAAGTTCAAAAATTACAGGCAGAAGCAGATGCTGAAGTTCAAAAATTGCAGACAGAAACGAATATTGAAATTCAAAAATTACAGGCAGAGACTGAGCGAAGAAAAGTAGAAGCAGAGGCCGATGCCATGCGGAGAAGGGCCTACCACGACAGCCGAAGCTGGTTCGTAAGGACCTTCATCGGAAGCGATTACAAGTAAAAAATAGTTGGAAAAGTGAAAGGAATTCAAAATGAATGTTTTAGGGAAAATGAATGGCGACCATTCGGTGCCGCCCCGTGAGGGGCCGAGGGTTGAGGATATGGATACGGGCGAGATAATCCATGGTTCATCCCGGTCCAGTGAGGAATTTAATTTTGACGATCTCGGGCCCTACCGCAATTGCAATTCTCCGGCCGATAATCGCTCAAAGATTTTCATACTGGCATGGCTGGGATCCTGTGGAGAATTGCGAAATCCCATTAAAAAGTGGCTCGAAGGCGCGGAAAGGGATGGTCTCAGCCTTCAACAGGCCGAGGAAATTGTCCGCGGCAATGCGGAAAGGGAAATTCTCAACATCCAAGGTCAGAATGCGGAAAGGGCTAGGTGCATAGTGGATCCGCAGGCCCGCAAATTTATTCATCCGAAAAATCTCTATGAGGAAAATCTTATCCACACCTACGATGGGATCGATGAGATAAATGCCAGCATACTGAAGATTAGAGCGCAAATTGCAACGCAGGAATTCGGAGAAATGCCGAAAAATCCATGCTTTGACACTGAAATGAACGGGGGAAAGGGGTCCATGGAACGGGAAAGGAGGATCATTCCATCCCTTGCGAAGAAACCCAAAAAGAAAAATGAGCCCCCTGAACTATCGGAGGAGGAAAAATTACGCAGAGTTCTCCCTGAGTTTCGCCCGGAATTGATTGAAATATTCAAGCAGCAAAAGATAGTCGCTGTGGAACGTAAGAAGGCGGATGCGGAGCTTGTGAAAGCGAAACAGCAGGCAGTTATAACTCGCCAAAAAACCGGTGCGGAAGTAGCAGAAATGTACCGGAAAGCCGATGCGGAAATGGCAGAAATACAACGAAAAGCCGATGCGGAAACAATGGAAAAGCAACGGCAAGCCGATGCGGAAGTAGCAGAAATAATCAGATCGACACAGGAAATGAAGCGCCAGGCAGAGATAGATGCGACGGAAATGAGGAGACAGGCGGCAGAAAAAAGTTTTTTGGGACGCTTCTTCAGAAAATAAAGACGTGCATAGCGAAAATTTTTCACTTCTTTGGAATAGGCAAGATCAGTCACTAAACCGGGAAGCATAGGAAATTTCGCGGCGTTTGCAGTGAAAATTATCCGCCGCATGGGTGCGGCGGATTTATTCGAGGGGAAAGGGAATGGCCAATTTTTGCACCCAATGGGGCCGACAGATTAGAGGCGTTGGCAAAATATTAGGGGCCGTATTTTTGAAAATAGCCGTGAAGAATTTTTTTTGCGACGGGGGCTGCGTCGCTTCCGCCACCGTAATCCCTGCCATTGAATGACTCTCGCAGCATAACTGTCACAGCCACCCGCGGCATTTTTCCCTCATCCGCCGGCGCGAAGGCCGTAAACCACGCCAGGTGACTATTTTGTCCGTCGTGGCGGATTTGTGCGGTACCCGTCTTTGCCGCAACGCCTACCCCGTCCAGCTGGCAGCGGCGGCCGGACCCATAGCTGACGCAGCCGCGCATGCCCTCAACGAGTGCCGCATAGGCCCCATCGGAAAGCCCCAATTCCTCCTCAGGGACCGCGGTATTTTTTTTCGCATCCGTCCTGAGAATGCTGGGAACGGTTCGGCAGCGGCGGCTGGCAAGGGAGGCTGTGAACATATTGACCTGCAGCGGCGTGGCCAAAAAGTATCCTTGGCCCATTACTAAATTTGCCGTATCGCCGTCGGTCCATCGGCTGTAGCCATGATCCCTCTTCCACTTGGGCGTTGGGACTAGAGAATGCCGCGATTCATGGGGTAATTCAATGGCGGTTTTTTCTCCGAATCCAAAGCGGCGAATTTCACCGATAAACTCCTCCAATGGAACGCGGAGAATTAGGTCAACGAAGAAGCTATTGCAGCTCTTTGCGACGGCGAGTGGAAAGGAAATGCTTCCCCGCTCGTAGTGATTGGAGCAGCGAATGGTGCGATTTCCTACGGAGGTGTGGCCCGGGCAGGGATGCGTGGTATTCCTGTCGACCATGCCTTTTCGCAGCAGCAATTCTGCGGCAACAAGCTTAAAAACGGATCCCGTGGGATAGAGTCCCTGGGTGCACTGGTTGATCCATGCGCCGCGGGCGGTGATAGCCTCGTAAGTTTTCGTGGGAATATAGGGAGTCAGTCCATTGAGATCAAAGGACGGCGAATTGGCCATTGCTAAAATTTCACCCGTTTGCACGTCGCTCAAAATGGCACAGCCGATTTCCTCGCCGACGGCCTCTTCAGCAATGTGCTGCAGATCAATGTCGATGCTCAGCGTGACATCGGTTCCCTTGGCTGCGTCCTGGGAAAAAATTTGCCTATTTTTTTGGCCGGAGGGATCGACGAGCCAGATGGTTCCGCCGCTGACACCGCGGAGGGTCTCGTTCATGGATTCTTCAATTCCGGCACGGCCGACGGTGCCGCGCTCGGAGAATGTCTTGAATTGCTTTCCCATCAAATCATCGGAATCAAAGTCAACGGTCGGTGATGCATAGCCAATTACGTGTGCCGCCGATGGCCCGTGTGGATAGTGCCGTGTCGTTGTTACCTCCACCCGCAATGGTCCATCGGATGGTAAAAATTCGATCATTTTCACCGAATCCTCCGGGGAAAGATCGGCGACAATGGGCATCCCCAGAAGTACCTGACGTGAATAGTGACAATCAACGGCCCTCTGGTCGATGGGAATTTCTCTATGGAGGTAATCTTCGATTGGCTTTAGGTGATGGCCGATGACTGCCAGTCGCGCCTGTGACCACTCTCCGCCGATGTCGATGGGCAATTTATTCTGCCGCAGCTGGCCGGTCCTTCGCCGGTATTCCCGCGTGAATTCCCTCTGCAGCTCGGAGAGATAGATGACCAGGGAAAATCGTGGGCGGCTCCCGGCCAGCAACCTTCCCTGCCGGTCATAGATATTTCCACGGCAGGCAGGAATGAGAATGCGCCGGTAGCTTTGCTGTTTTTCCTTGGCTGAGAAGTGCTGATGTTCAACAATTTGGCGCCAAAAAAGCCCGCTGCCAAGGTAGAGATAAACCGCCAATAGAATGCCGTAGAGCGTCCAAAAGCGATTCCATGGGTGCTTATTCGCCATTGCTTTTCCGATTTGGCCAGTAATCCGCAGATTCAATTGGCATTTGTCGAAAACTTCTATTCGATGTAAAAATTTTCACAGGCCGCCGGTTTAGGGTTTAACTTGGACCATTTTTCCAAAAACTCCTCCTCGGACAATGCAAATAGGGGGGAAATTTCTATGGAAAATGGGCAAACGCCATTGTCGTCGACGGGAAGTTCCGCCTTGCCCCTGCTGAGCCAGCTGGCAAATCGGCGCACCAGATCTCGCTTTGCAGTTTGCGCTGAATTGATTCCGGCAACATTGCGGACGGGGCTGAAAATTTCTTCGCGCACGCCACTGACCAGTAGAACTTTCTGAGCAAATGGCAAAATATCTGAGATATTATGCGTTAATTGCACTGCATTTGCTGCCTGTGGGCGAACAAGCATGCCCTTCTCATTGACAAATGGAATGCGAGTGGGCTGCATGCGCAGTCGCAATCCTTCCCATTGCTCATTGGAGCAAAGGCTTTGCAGGAAATCCATGCGAAAAAGGTGCATGTCCACGTTGGCCAGTCCAAAGCGGAGCCGATTGCTTATGTCCATGGCTCCGACACATTCCAGTGGCAAATTGTCGTGCTCTATGACGCTTGTGCAGCCATTGACTTCGGCGAAGACGTCAACCCGCTCATCCGCATAGAGCTTATGGGCGCAGCGGCTGGAAACTTGCGCCTGGGCAATCTCAATGAAGCCGATGGAGGGAAGGTCAAACGGCTGGGCAAGGGGATTGTCAATGTGGAAATAGGTCAAATATTCTACGCCACGGCCACGGAGCATTTCTGCAATGCTGTCATTTCCGCAAAATAACCGCAGCAATTCTCCACTTCCGTCGGGGCCCTGGGCAATTGAATACTTGGAATCGAGAATAAATTGACCACTTGGAGTGATCATCGGAAGAGAATTTTGCTGAAAAATATGCACATTTTTTAGCCCAAATGAGCGGTTTTCATCGAAAAAATCAACGACTTCGCGGTAGCAATTGCCATGCGTAAATAAAATCCAGTGGATGGGCCTTTCGTAGCGAATTTCCACGGCACGAATCGATTCCGCAAAGAGCTGAAAAAGGCTTTTGTGCTTTACTGGCGAAATGGGAAGTATGCCCCTTGCCCTGGGAAATCCGATGGCATTTCCTCTGCCGCCGCAGAAGGTGACGGCGGCCACCTTTCCGGCGCGGAGAGCGTCTTCCCCCTTCTGCTTTGCGTGCAGCCATCGCTGCTCATCGCCACTGCTCTTCGGGGAGCAAATGCAGGAAATGGGCTTAATGGATATATTTTTCCCGCACTTTCCGTGGGTGCCAAGCACCTCCATGCGAATTTTTTGCAAGTCGAATTTGCTCAATTGGCCATGGAAAATAGCCCTTTGCTCATCGTTCAATTCATCAAAAAATTGCAAAATGTGCAATTGATCGTCCCTTTCGAGGGATTGCCTAATTTCTTCCCAGTTATTTTTTCCGTGGTTGCTCATAGTTGTCCTCAAAAATATAGATTACCTCATCTGTTTCGGCGTATCCAAGTCTTTCGCGCAAAACATGCTGGCGAAAATTTGTTTGTCGAGAAAAACAGGAAATATATGCATGATTTTCCTGTGTTACCTTGCGGAGGTCATCGCATCGACTTTTTGCGGCGGCCCTCTGCCGGCTGAGCTGAGTATATTGCAGCCGCATGGGGCACACCAAAAGGCAATAGGCCAGGATTGATGCTGCAACGAGTGCCATTGGTGCACCTAGCCTAAAGAGGGAAACCATCGTACGGTGGCTAGTGTGGTGATATTTTTTGAGGAAGCAATAAAATTTTCGCTATAAGCTCCATGCAATCGAAAAGATTGTTGCAGTAAGTGAAACCTGCGGTGTCCATTTGCAGCAATTGCTTTGGAGACTATTTCGAGGGTAATGAGCTCTCCGGAGCAAGCGCGCCGCCGCGCAGCGGCGGCGCTAACTAATTCCGGTCATATTGCACTAAAATCCGGTCGCATTTTGCAAAAATAGCATTTCACATTGAGTTAATTTTTCAATTTAATTCCAATTATATTTTTTCCAAAAATGGCATTTCGCATGGAGCTAGTTTTCTAATTTTGACCCAATTAAATTTTCCGCGAAATTTAATTGGCTTTCTCTAAGATATTGCGACTTAGATACTTAACTAAGCCTTAAATTTAAAATGTTGCAATTCAACTATCTAAATTCTGGCTCGATGTTCACTTTAATTCAAATTATTCATTTTAGTCCGATTGCATTTGTCGCAAAATTTAATGGCCTCACCTAAAGTGTTGCGGCTTAGATACTTAAGCGCGCTTCAAAGTAAATTTTTTACTTTGAAGCGAACCGCAAAATTCCCGAAAAGCTTTTGCCGAAAATTTTTCCCGGCCGAAAAATCGTTGCGAGGCAAAAAGTTGGCTTGCCAATGTTGGTAAAAAAGGCTTTAGGGAAGATATGGAAAACCAAGCCCTGAAGTTGGTTACGCTTTTCGTCCGCATCGACAATAGGTGCAAGAAAAAAATGGCTGACGAGCCACGGAAACGTGGCCGTCCGAGTAAGCTTTTTCTCAGCGAAATTATAGCGATCTATGTAGGGTTTACGCACCCAAAAATGCGCAATTTGCCAATTTCCATGGACTAAGGCTGGCCAATCATCTTTGCCCATTTTCGGTGGTAAAATGCTTTTTCCCTGCAGATGAGGCCTTTAAGCATTGACAATTGGAAAATATTTCCTATGGCGGGATCTCCAACCGGAGGAACATCCATGTCAAATTTTCAGCAAATGAATCCCCTAGATTGTCAGGCCCGCGAGGAGGGCGAAGGTAGCCCCAATAGGGGATTAAACTCGCCGGCGCGGGCCGCATCCGCTCGGCAATTTTTTTCCAATCCGGCGGCCTCCGCTCAGACGCCGGAAACTAGTTGGAAAATGGAGCAGGCCATGGAATTGGAAAAATACATTTCGATGGTGTTGGACTACGGTCTGAGCGACGCGTCGGTAAAAAGTGTGGCCATGTTTCTGGCGGGGGCACGGGCAAATCCCGAGGCACTGGCGATCATTTTTCAAATCTGGCATCGGCGGCCGCAGAGCGCGTCGATCGTTCTCCCAGAGCAAC
>JAIRXK010000033.1 GCA_031268315.1 Puniceicoccales bacterium
AGTGGCAGCCGGCTCCGGCCTGGCTTTGTGGGCGATCACCCTATGGCCGCTGGCGACCTGCATTGGCGCGGGCTGCGCAGCCGTCACATTGGCCGCCGTCGCATTTTTCAGAAATAGGAGCGCCAATGAAAGAAAAGCATTGGAGATGGACTCATCCATTTCCAATGGCGTTGATCTTCCCGAAGTTGCTGATATTCAAATCATTCACGCCTAATTTTTCGCCGCATAAAATAAAAAAAATTCGTTGACAATTGGAAGAATTTCCCATACTTTTGCCGCAATTAACCGGAAATCATCGATGTCGAATCTTACGATCACTAGAAACATGTCGCCAACCATAAATTCTACGCCGGATGGCAATGGAATCGTAGAAAATTTTATGGACTTATATGCAGAAAATCCCCAAAAGGTAATTGAGAGTTTTCAACTTGCGCTTCATGACCTCGAGGAAAAGAAAAGAAATGGAGCGGTTAAAGTTTTTTTAAAACTATACGAGAGCGCCAGCGCTAGAAGCCATGCGATGGAGATCCTATGCAATGCGAAATTTCCAAGAGATGCAATCGGAATATTGCTGTCAAATGATTTGATGAATGAAGACAAGTCATTGGAAATTTTCATGAAATTACATAAAAATGAAAAGAAAAAAGCAATTAGTACCTTCACTGGTATGCTGACGCAATTTGCAAACACCAATAGAGCAATTGCAATTTTCTTAGAACTGCACAAAAATGATGAAAATTATGCGATGCAAATTCTATGTAATGGGGAATTGTCCTACCATGCCATAGCAAATTTGCTGGCAAATCCCTTGATAAGTGAAAATATGGCAGCGGAAATTCTTAGGAGATTACATATGGGCAATTCAGGCCATGTAATTGAGGCTTTCAGTTATATGATTGTAAATGATGAATTATCCAATAGAGCAACTATAGTTTTTTTGAAACTATATAAAAATGATAAACATAATGCGATGCAAATTCTACACGATCGGGAATTAGAATATCCCATAATAGTAAATTTATTGATAAATAGCTCAATGGCCAAAGATATGGCGGCGAAAATTCTCAAGGAACTGCACATAGACCACCCAGAAAAAGCAATGAAAGCTTTTCAATCTGTATTTGAGGATCACATAGAAATGGATCCCATAAAAATTAAAATGCGTGAGGATTTCACGGGACGTGAAGTGCGTGCGAGTCTCACGGAAATTAAAAAGTATGGGGATTCCCGGCGAACTAAAAGAAATGAAGTGGTTAGAGTTTTTTTAAAGCTATACGAAGTTGAAGATAGCAAAAAATATGCACTAGAGATTTTATCTAACCTGAAGCATTCCCAAATAGAAAAAATTTTAGCAAATGATATGACGGATGAAGACACGGCCACAAAAATTTTCAAAGGATTATATGAAAACGACAAAAAAAAAGCAATTAGCACTTTCAGTAATATGGTCAAAAATAACACTTTCAATAATACGACCCAAAATAATACCGAATCACTTGCGGCAACTGATAGGGCAGTTACAATCTTTTTGAAATTATACGGAACTGACGAAGACTATGCGCTAAATTTCCTATGCACTGGAGGGTTGCCATACTACACAGTAGGAAATTTGTTGACAAATTACTCAATGGGGGAAGACTCAGCAATGGAAATTCTCAAGAAACTTCTTGCGATGGGATCCCAAAATGCAATTGACGCTTTCAATGAAATGTTTTCAATGGAACCATCCTCTAATAGAGCAACTGCAATGTTTTTAACTCTATATGAAGTTGAGGATGATAGAGACATGGCGCTGGCGATTTTATCCGGTAGTAAGCTGACGTGCTTAGCTCATGCTTCGATAAATCTCGATAAATCCGTAGAAATTTTCAGGAAATTATACGCAAAAAATCCCGAAGGAGCAATTTCCGCTTTCTCCCACATGGCTAGTAGTGGGAGGGAACTTTTTGATAGAGTAACTGCAATATTTTTAACTCTATATGAAGTTGAAGACGATAGAGACATGGCACTGGCAATTTTACCAGGCAGTAAGTTGATGTGCTTGGCTCATGCTTCGATAAATCTCGATAAATCCATAGAAATTTTCAGGAAATTATATGCAAAAAATCCCGAAGGAGCAATTTCCGCTTTCCGCCACATGATTGATCGGAATGAATTTTCAAAGAAAGTAATGGCAATATTTTTAACCCTATATGAAGTTGAAGACGATAGAGGCATGGCATTGGCAATTTTATCAGGCAGTAAGTTGACGTGGCTAGCAAATACTTTGGATATCGATAAATCCATAGAAATTTTCAGGGACTTATACGAGAACAATCAAGAAGAAGTAATTGATGTTTTCGGCAATATGCTTACAAATAGTAGATTCGCTATCAGGAAAACTGAAATTTTTATTAAATTGTGCAATTCGGATGACAATGGAGCAATGTCGCTAGCGATTTTACTCAAAAATAAACCAGATCGTTTCACAATAGAGGAAATTTTAAGAAGTACTTTAGTGGACATCAATAAAATCGCAAAAATTTTCAAAAAACTATACGCAGTCGAGCCGAAAACCACAATTGATGTTTTCAATTACATGATTGCAACGAATGCATTTCGCATTAGTATTAGAGCAGTTGAAATCTTTTCAGCACTATACGGAAATGATAAAGATTGTGCGATTAAGGTCCTATGCGATGAGAGATTGACAAGTCCCGTCGCCATAAAAACATTATTGGAAAGTTTCTTGATAAGTGTCGACATGGGAACGGAAATTTTCCAGGAATTTTTTTTAAAAAATTCCGAAAGAGCAATTGAAGTCCTATGCGAAATGGCACAATATAGCGCAATGAAATGCGCGAAGTTTTTTGCAAAAGTAGTGAAAAATTGCGAAGAGGCGGCGAAAATTCTCTTGCGCGAAGAAATAACTCACGAAAAGGCAGCATTTTTTTTAGCAGATACCGCCATATCCGCAGAAAAAATGGCAGAGATTTTAACTGCAATCTATTACTCAAACGCGGCGGATGAAATGGCGAAGAGACACAAGATGGTGCATATTTTGATGTCAATGTATTGTGATAGAATTTCAAAGAAAAAACTTGCAGCAGCCCTGCTGCAAATGAATCAAAGCGTTGTGGACTTACTTCTTAGCATGAACCCTCTAGGTTACTATGAGGGGATAGTTCGAGCACAGATGGAAAAAATGCGCCTTTTGCAAGCGAACATAGGGAAGTTTATAGAATGCCATGAGGAAGAATTCATTGCCAACTTCCAACATTCGACCTCCGATGTGGAGACAGGTAAAGTTGAAAATCCTTCAGGCATCAGAATTTCCCAAGAAGAGACCTCCCAGACTTCCAATGCAGAGATGGATAAAGTTGAAGAGCCTTCAGACGGCGAAATTCTCCGGGGACAAAATAGGTTCGACGGCGAAGGTTCGCTAATAAATCCTGAAATGCCAACGGCGGAACATCCCGGGTGGCTCGAAAAAATTTTCACGGGAACCGTGGGCAAAGTGCTTGTCGCAGTGGCGGTGGCAGTCGGCTCCGGCCTGGCCCTGTGGGCGGTTATTCTGTGGCCGCTGGCGACCTGCATTGGCGCGGGCTGCGCAGTTGTTACATTGGTCACCGTTGCATTTTTCAGAAATAGGAACGCCAATGAAAGAAAAGCATTGGAGATGGATTCATCCGTTTCCGATGGCGTTGATCTTCCCAAAGTTGCTAATATTCAAATCATTCACGCCTAATTTTTCGCTTCCTTGCCAATGTCTAAGAGGAACTCTCTTAGACTGCATAGGTTTTTAATGGCCGATTTCCTCGTTGCGCTCACCTGGAGGGTGTTTGCTAGGTTTTTTGCCACATAGTTTTCCATGTAATTTTCATCGAATGCAAATCCGTTGAAATATTCACAGGATCCGGCAAATTGGTTGATCTGGCGAGTTAGATTCACTAGAGCGTTGCCGGCCGATTTCGCATCAAAAGTCCTCAGCTGGCAAAAGAGCGTTTCAATTGCAGTGGCAATCCCCTTCGTATTTTTGGTGATCTCGCTCACTGCTTGATCATCCAATTCCTTGGCAATGATGGCACATTTTCCCCCACAGAATTTTGCCGCCATGAAGGCGGCTATGACAATCCCAAAAACTTGCCAAAGAAGCAGCGCGCCGCCGCTGAGAAGTGCAACATACACGACAGCTAATTGCGTGCAAAAATACAAACTCAGAGCGGTCACTGTCGCTGCGACCAATCCGCCTCCGACGCATAGAAGCAGTAGAGAGATTACGGGACCGTATTCTTTCCAAAACGTTGGACCCTCGGAATTTTTAGACTTGCGAGGCGGCTTGCCTACCTTCTCCGTGTCCATGTCCTCCATCCGAGATCTAACATTTGGGCTATCATCGCCCATTTTTCCAGAACCATCCATTTGTAATGCTTCCACATATTTTTTCAATTATTTACGGCCGATCGCAAAAATCGTTTTTTGAGATTGCCGGGTAACCCATTCGCATTGAATTGGTCTTATGGCTCCATATTCAATGCTTTCCGAAATATTTAGGGCTGTTTTCGTATTTTGCGATAGAAATTTGCAAAAATCCAAATTGAAAAAAGGACGTCCTCCTTCACTATCCATTGCATATTTCTTGACGCTGCTGATCTTTTGGCAACGCAGTGGTGTCAAGGATTTTAAAACATTTTACC
>JAIRXK010000029.1 GCA_031268315.1 Puniceicoccales bacterium
ATGCTTAAATGCCTCATCTGCAAACGGAAAGCATTTTGCCACCGGAAATGGGCAAAGATAATTGTCCATCCGCAGGCCATGGAATCAATACCTCTAAAAAGCAAACATCGCGTGTGGATTCATTTGAAAATCAAAAATTTACGACGGTCGTAGCTTCGACATGGGTCGCAATATGAATTTTGAATTCGAATTTGAAACAAGGAGCATTTCCAATTCTACCAATGCATAAAAAATTTAAGAGGGAATCAAAAAAGCATTTGTGCGATTGGGGTGGATATTTTTATTTCGCCGCTATCACTTGATTTTTTTTGATGTTCCACGGTGCAGTTTACCCCGCATCCGTTCGCTTTGGCACTCCTGCGGTGCAATCGTGGGTGAAAATGGGTTTGACATACCGGCACTTTTGCAATGAGCATCGATCCATGAGGTGCTGGTTGTTGGGGGTAATCTTCTTGCTGCTATCCATGGTCCCATTGAATGGCAAGGATCTTTCTGCAAGAGAGGAGCAAAGTGCCACGGTCGCGCAGTTTTCTTCGACGCGGGCATGTACCCGACACCGCGGTGACTCATTTCTCCATTATTTAGAGTCCATCAAAATTAACGATGCCATTGGGGCAATTTTGGTGCTTTTGGGGACCGTTTTCTTCCATGTGCTCGTCGTCGGACGATTTTTCCGGGTAGTGGAACGGCGCGTGCAGCAGCGAAAGTGGCTCAGCAAAGCGTCGATTTTGCACCGCATACGCAGACCCGTTGTTTCCTTTGTCTTTTTGGCCGGATTGATGCTGATGGCACAATTTTTTCTCTTCACATCGGATGCCCGCGCCATTGCTAATAGGCTATTCCACGCCCTAACCCTTGGCTTGGCCACGTGGACAGCCAGTGCCATCGGCGACACCCTCTTCTTTCGCCTATCCCAGCGTCTCCTTCGGCAAAATTCAGAGTACTATGGCATTCTCCCGCTGCTCAACCGTTGTTTTCGCGGGATCATCATCGCCATTGGAGCACTTTTTCTCATCGATGCCTTCGGCTATTCCGTCGGTGGAATTTTTGCAACACTCGGCGTTGGCGGTGCCCTGGTTGCATTGGCAGCGAAGGACTCCATCGCTAACGTCTTCAGCTCTTTGAGCATTATCCTTGACCGGCCATTCAAAGTCGGTGATTGGATCTGCGTTGGCACGGGAGCCATCGAGGGAAATGTGGAACAAATAGGGCTGCGGTCCACGCGCATTCGCACATTTGCGAAGACACTCATGGTTGTTCCCAATGGCATTCTTGCTGCTGAGGTTATTAACAACTACTCCTGCATGCCATACCGCCGTGTGAAGCAGCTGCTCTACATCGATCCGGGAACGGATCCGATCTCCCTCGGGCAATTTGTGGATGCCGTGGAAGCATTAATTCTCAGCGATTGCGATGTCGCACGGGAATTGACATTTTGCTCCCTATCCGAGTTTGATGCGGCGTCTTTGCAAATTATGATTTATTATTTTACCGTTGCAACGGACCTAAAGTCCCACATGGCCGTGCGCAATCGTATCAATCGGCAAATTCTGAAAATTGCCCGCCAATTGGCCATTACGCCCTCGGCCTCCTACGGCATTCGGCCATCTTCGCCGCCCGGTGAGTCGGTGCAGTTCCTCGACCAATGAAAATTTAGGCTGTGGTCCCGATATTTTTTCAAATGGCACTTTTAATTTGCCAACTTGCAGCCGTTGGGATATGTATTTGCCATGAAATGGTTGGCGATGTTCATCCTGTGCATTTTTGCTGCAATTATTTGCATTGGAGCGGCAAAATTTCCAGGAAGAATGGATATTGCCGGCATCGACGCGCTGTCCAAGGACGCACTTCTGCAATTTTTAATGGAGAAAAATTCAAACCTTGAACGGAACTATGCGAAGCGTGTTGTGGCGGCCTATGCCGAAGAATGCCGCTGCGAGGGCATCCGTCTGCTGGTTGCATTTGCGCAAATGTGTTTGGAGACAAATTATTTAAAATTCACTGGCCAGGTCAAACTTGAGCAGAATAACTTCTGTGGCTTTGGGGTCGCCGGGCCAGACAATGACGGCGATTACTTTTCAACCGTCGAAGGAGGCGTTCGAACCCACGTGCAGCATCTAAAGGCCTATGCTTCCAAGCGGGCGCTGAATAATCCATGCATCGACATGCGCCGTGCCTACATTCCAGCCATTGGGAAATTGCGCACTGTGAAAAATCTGACCAAAACCTGGGCAATGGACGACCAATACGACCAACTCATTGCGTCTATCATGGCCAATATCCGCAAAAGTGCGTCCTTTGTCTGGTGGGGAATAGGCCGATTCAATTGAAAAATGATGCGGAGGGGAAGACGTTGTGGGTTCAGTGTGGTAAAGTAAAGATTTTGCTATTTCGGCTGGGTATGTCGCCGTTCCGTTGGAGCGACGGCAAATGAGCGGAGTCACGGATCCAATGAACGCCTCTGTGGTCTCTGCATTTGTGCGGCAGTGGAATGTGTAAAAAAAATGTGTAAAAATTTACGCTGCGAAATTTTGCAAATGGCGAAATTTCGTCGGCCGTGAATGGGCGCTATAAAATTGACCGCGCATTGCAAATGCAACAGTTGGCATAGATAGAAGAAAAAGCGCTATCAGCATGAAATGATTGTCGACATAGGAACGTTGCCCGCGCGGGTAATTTTTGGCCGTTGGCGGTGAAAATGGCGGGAAAAATTTTGAGAATTTAAACGCGAAATCGCTATTTTTTTAGCAAATATTGCCAGAATGTAAAAAAAAGTTCAAGTGGCAACATACTAATTACAAGAAACTTATGCTTAATTGAATTGCTAAATTAGCGTCTATAGTAAAAAAGACTTTACATTGAATATATTTTAGCATAGCAAAGTTGCCAATGGCATTCATTGCATCGCCGGTCAATTTAGCAATCATTAGTAGTGGATTCAGGTATGACAAGGCAGTCATTTAAGCCAATTAATAGTAAAAGGAAAATTTATGAATACGAATTTAGAAAAATTTCTCAATGACATTGTATCGGTCGCCAATGAGCCAATTACAGAAGCTGCTAATCAATCACAGTTAGTCAAAGGCATCATTGCATTGGGCGAAGATGAAAATTTATATATCTCGACCGTCAAATGCAGCCCAATGGACCAGCAATTTCAAGACGATTGCATGCGTGCAGCTGGAAGACTTCAATTACTTATAGGAATTAGTCGCAGTTCCGCCAATGTGCAATTTACTGAAATTCAAATCAATTGCCTAGGAGATGTAATTGTAAAATCAACCATGGGTGATAGTCTTCTTTTCATCGGTCACATAGAATCACCTGCAGTAGCTGCCGCGACATATGCAATAGAAAAATTTTACAGCAAAGCGTACCCAAGTGCCATTGGCGATCTGATGGTAATACCTCATGAGCATGGCGAAAGAGTTCACTGGGTGAATTTGAGTCCCGATGAGCAGTGGAAATTATTTCAGAAAGGCAGCGTTGGAATAGGTGGCAAGAAGGCCGTTGAGGGTATTCAATATTTATTGAATCAGGGCTATACGCTACAGAGTGAAGAAATCCAAAGGCGCATGAGTGAAAGAATAGAAGTCAATCTTGGCGCAATGCCGCATATCCATGGCCCACTGCATAGTTTACGCACTGCGGTGCACGTGGAAACAGTAGGCGTCATGTACAAATTCTTTTTCAAAGAATTCACGAAATTGAGCGATGGCGACATAGAATTGGCGAAAATTGCCGCCATTTTTCACGATTCCGGTCGGCAATCCGACGGAAGTGACATTTACGATGAAATTAGTGCGCAAAATGCCGAAGATTATATGAGATTGAGTAAATTTCCAGAGGAATTGTGCATACGCGTTGGAAATGCCATTCGCAATAAGGATTCAAAAGAGAGAGACAAGGATTTAATTGCCATTCTATTACATGAGGCTGATTGTTTGGAGTACAAACGTATTAAACAAGCAGAATTCAACCTGAAATTCATGGATTATCATCAATTTAAGTTTAAAATAAATGATATTGAAATATGTAATGGCAATGAGAAAGCATGCTTCGAAAATAACATTTCAAAAATAGTTTTGGCAACTGAAAAATTTATCCTTGGAAGTGCTAACTCGGATATTAGAAACTATCATACTATGCGTGAAATCGCAATGAATTATTATAAATTATTCCCAATTGAAAGTCCGCGCTATTGTAAACTATGTGCTGCTGAAGTAACTGATGAGGAATTATTATTAATTAACACAGAATTTAATAAAATTTCCGATTTACAAACCCAGTTAATTAGTGAAAATTACGAATTCGCTAATGTGGTTCAAGGAATTCTTAATAATTGGGGAAATGATGCATTACACGCACTCTTAAACACAAAAACACGACCGTATTTTCTCAATGCAATTAGTTTAATGCGACCGCTATTGAATTGCATAAATGAATACGCTAATATCGAGAAAAATCAATGCATTACTCAAATTGGAAGGAGCGTTGAGGCCATAATAATTAATGCGATGTCGATTGCATTTGGAAATGCTAATAATGTGATCTTCGTAGGATTTTCAAAAGGGAAATTTAGCAAGGTTTTATATTACAGAGAAAATGATGGGCCATGTGTATTTAAATCACTAATCAGCGACGCGAATCCAAGTGACACGGACATGGAGGTGAGGTGGGGCATTCCGCGCAATACCACTATCGGAAGAAATCTAGCTCCACAGGTAGTCAATGCATATTTGAGTGAAATTGGAGGTGCTCCAAGGGTTGTCGTGGAAGCAAAGCTCAAAGTTGCAAATGGTGTGCCTGGAATTTCCATGGAACAAGCACCGGGAAGAGAAGTTATGCAAAGTGCGACGTGGGACATTGCAAATGACCCTGAATATCGTCGCCAGGAAACATGGTTACAATTGATCGACTGCATTACCGGAGAATTGGATCGGCATGGGAACAACGTTTTCTACGATCCGAAGACTCAAAAACTAACGGCCATCGATTTCGATGGAAGCTTTCCAATTCAGCAACTCAGAAATGCAGTTATTCTTATCGATAGCAATGGAAAATTTAGAGTTGATAACGAAATGAGGAAAGCCATAAAAGATAAAAATTTAGCAAATTCCATTCCAGATTGCCTGTATATAGTTCGCAAAGATATTGAAATAGCATGTGGGATCGATGAACTCGGTGTGCAAAATTACTGCATGCCACCGGTCATAGATGAAACCATGAAAGAAGCCATATTAAAAATTGATATAAATGAACTGCAAAGCCGATTGGAGAAAACCGGCCTCAGCGATGAGCAAATAAAAGCAGCAATGGTGCGTGTCCAATGTATGAAGAATATAATTGGAAATAAAAAAATTCATACTATTAATTTGTTAGATTGGAATGTTAGTGCAAATTTCGCAATTTGCGAATGCGATAATTGTTATTTTCTGCATCACTTACCAGAAAATTTAGGAATGTGTGCAAAAATAAACTATAGTGTCAACTATTCTGCAGTATCGTGCATTGTACATGCTGCGCAGTTTGGAAATTGTGATAGTGTGACAGATACGATAAAATTAATGCCCGCATTAAACGCCATTATGTATTTAGAGCATCCGCAAACTGGTGTGTATATAGGAGGCGGAATGATAAGCGAAATTAACACCATAGAAACATGTTATTCAAATGAAGAACTCATTAACACCGGAATTAAACTCAGCGGAATTCTTATAGATAACATTCCAATTGCGAAAAAGCTTCTTGTATGTATCATAATTACTCATTCACTTAATGATCTCTTGAATGACGGAAGTTTTGTGTTATTTATGCTGAAAACACTCAACTTAACGGAGCAGGAAATTATCATTGCCAAAGCGATAATCGATAACAATGATAGGCTCATAGAATTTTGCCTAAAGCAGAATGCGACTGTAGATGACATACTAGTGTATTTCGAAACTTTTGGCATTCCATGCGGTGAGTTTTTTGCGATGCAAAAGGCATCATTTTTTGCACGAGCGATGCACAATTCTCAAATTTCAGAGAATCAAAATTTATTTTGCCAATGGAAAATGAATGAAATTGCTGACACACTTCCAATAAAGCGCGAGGCGAGGATTAAACTTGAAGGATGCACATTGAATCAGCAAGCATTTATCACTAAATGCGTTAATCAGAGAATCCAGGATGGAGAGAAGCAGAAATGGGCATGGGGCATTGCTAAGGATATGGCAACACTTTACCAAGCAAACATGGAAGACTTATTTGTACATGGAGTTACAAGTTCGACGCAGTTTATCGATGTTCAAGCGTGGATAAATTGGCGCATGGATCTCGAAACTCTTTTGGATAAAGTAATGCGCCAAGAAGGTGGTTCATTGAAACTAATCCACGATTGGCAATCCCAACAATTATCTAGTTCGTGGACTCCATTTTCCTGTGCAATAAAATCTATTTTACTCGAAAATCGGAATGATGGATTCAATCAAAATGGACGATATTTTCTTAAAAACCACACTGTACAAACCTTATTAATGGAACGTCAAAATGTCAGTGCATTTTACAAGCAATTTTATTCAATAGAATTTGATCAAATGCTTAGTCGATCGCTGTCACTGTATTTAGCGTTTACATCCATAGGAATAAATGCAATAGGTCACCCTCTTATTGTGAATGTGAATGGGAATGCTATGTGCATTGTCAGAAGAGGTGTTTATGCAGCACATATGCCGCAGGTGTACCAAACAGCTCGAGCGGGTGATACGATTTCAAATCAGCCCAACGGCATAGCAGAATCAACTTCACTACATACGGACCCACCTATGTACTTTCGCGAAGGAGAGTATGGAATAATGGTTTTAGAATATTTGGTGCCGATAACGAAAGTAATGACTGCATTTTTTCTTTCTACGGTGTTTTCTGATAGAAGTAGATATCGCCATCAATATGAATTTATAGTCGACATAAGCAGATCGTCTGAAAAAATAATTAGTACGAGTTATCCTCAGGGTTTTATACGGCTGCCTTCAACGCCTTTCGGGCACGAGGATCCCGTTGGATATGTTGCTGGGACTCAAAATCGACTGAGCATTCCCAATGAGCTAGCTTCCTATTGACATTGGCGAGTAATTTCTATTAAGTACATAATGTGGACAGAAAAATTGACATCGGTAATCAAGTAATTACCATCATTGCAACGCATGTAAATGGACGCATTGACTTAAAAGTTGGTGATATTCCGGCGCTTATCTGGGATCCGGGTCCGTCTATTTTTTGGAAAAAACCAATGGTCCTCCTTTCAACCGTAGACTATGAAAACGGTTACTGGGGATTTTTAACTGAAGTGGTCTGCGATGGTAATAGGTATCCTGGATTTACCGATGATCAGCGCCTCGTCGCCATTGGCAGACTATCCGCCATCGGTAGGGCAATGGATGTGCCGTTGGGCGAAATTCATGACCTAAAGCAGTTGGAATCGGAATGATGAGCGACTGAATTTATATGCATGGGCAGGTGGGTTACTTCACCGATGCCCGGGTACGGTGCCCCATATTTTCATGGGGCATTTTTTTTTGTAAGAATAATTTCCGCCGTAGGCTCCCGCGCCGCAGCGCAGCGGAGGCGCGGGTTAATTCCTCCTGAAAAATGAAATTTTGTCCAAAAATTTCGTTTGGAAGGAATCCATGACTAGATAAATTGCAGGGGTAATGAACAGGGTGATGATCTGTGCAAATAGCATGCCTCCCACAACAAGCAGGCCCAATGGCCGCCGCGAAGCGCCGTCCGCACCCCAGCCACACGCCATGGGGACGACGCCCATGACCGTTGCCAGAGTTGTCATGAGAATGGGGCGAAAACGCTGCATGGATGCGCGGTGAATGGCATCGTGGGGGGACACATTTTCCCGCTGCTGAGCAACGGCAAAATCGATGATCATAATGCCATTTTTTTCCACCAAACCCAGCAGCATGAATAGGCCGATGTAGGCATAGAGAGAAAGCTCCTGGCCAGTTATGAGCAGGGTACCAAGGCCGCCCAGTGCGGCAACGGGAAGCGCGGACAGCACCGTTATGGGGTGCACATAGCTCTCATACAGAATGCCCAGGATGATGTATGTGACAAAAAATGCGATGAAAATGAGGATCTTTAGACTGGCAAATGTCTGGGCAAATGCCTCCGCTTCGCCCTGAAATGATCCCATTAGACCACCGTCCAATGCCCCACTTGCCAGCGCATTGATGGCGTCGACGGCGGAACCGATGGCAACTCCCTGATTCAGATTAAAAAAAATGGTCACACATGGAAAATTATTGCTGTGATTGACCATCAGTGGACCCACGCCCGATGTCCAGCTGGTCAGCACATTGGGATCAAGTAACTCTCCACTTCGACTGCGCGGGTAGAGCATATCCAGGTCACGGCCGCTGCTGCGAAAGTTTTCCGCGGCGGAAAGAATCACTTGATACTGCTGCGTCGGAGATTTGATGAGATAGATATAATTTTCCGAATATGCGGCCTTATACTGGGACTCAATGGCATGGACCGAAGATCCGTAGAGGGAAATTTGGTCGCGGTTCATGGCCACGCGAATTTCGGGATTATTGAGGAATAGATCGCTGGAAACGGATGAAAAAATCGGATTTCTATGCATTCCCATAAGCATTTTTTGCGCCGCTGCGTAGACCTTTTCCGGGTGAATTCCCGAGATGGTGTAGGAGTATTTCCCCTGGTTTGTGCTGACCGCGCCCGTTTGAATTTGCAACGCAGGCATGGGCCGCATGAGCGTTAGTACGCCAGGGATTTGTCCCAGTTTGCCCATGAGTTCTCCGGCGATGGCCTGGATATCCCCCCGCTGGGATGGCGGCTTTAAAAATGCCACCAGCATTCCCTGATTGCCTGGGAAAAATCCGATGCCGGAGATGGAAAATGCGGCCCGCATGGCCGGATGGGCATGGACGATGCCGTCGATTTGCCGTTGATATTCCTGCATAAGTTTAGGAGACGTTCCCTCCTGGGCGATGAATACGCCGCGGATGGTTCCACTATCGCCCTCGGGGATGAAGGACTTTGGCAACTTTGCAAAGCACCAGCAGGTACCAATTAGGCACAGAACCCAGATGCTGACAGAGATCATTTTTCGCCGCAGAAAAAAATGGAGTATGCGGCCGTAAAAGCGGAGAAATCTTTCCTCTAGTTTTTCCGAAAATGCCTCCAATTTCGTCCTTTCGCCGGGCAAACGCGGCTTTAACATGCGGGCGCACATCATGGGCGTGACCGTCAATGAAATGAGTCCCGATGCCAGGGTAGCAATCATGATGACCGAGGAAAATTCATGGAAAACTCGGCCCATTTGTCCGCCGAGGAACAGGAGTGGAATAAAAATGGAGACCAGCGCCAATGTCATGGAAATGATGGTAAAGCTGATTTGCTCGGCGCTATGAATGGAGGCAATCTGCGGATCCTCATGGAGCTTTTGCATGCGCCACACCATGTTTTCCAAAAATACAATGGCATCATCCACGAGGAATCCAACGGCGAGGGTCATGGCCATGAGCGAGAGATTGTCCAGGCTAAACCCGAGCAAATACATGGCCACAAAGAGGATAAGCAGGGACAGCGGCAATGCGATGATGGGAATGATGGTTTCGCGGATGCGGCCAAGAAAAAGAAAGATGACCACGACGACCAATGCGAAGGCGATGAGCACTGTTTCCTGCACATCCATCACGGATTCGATGATGGACTGGGAGCGGTCGTACATGGCATCGACGTAGACGGACTCCGGCAATTGCTTGCGGATCTTGGGGAGCAGAGAGTGGATTTCCTTGGACACGGAAATGGTGTTTGCGCCGGCTGCCCGGGATATGGCAACGACGACGGCGGTGTCAAATTCGCCCAATTCGCGGATCCAAAATGAATTTTTAAATGTGGATGATTCCAAGCCATCAACGCATTGGGCAATGTCGCGCAGGTAGACGGGACCGTCCCCCTCGTTGGCGACGATGATTTTTTCATATTCACTCGCCCGATCCAGCTGGCCATTGGGACGCACGACCCATGCGCGGTGTTCTCCGCGCAGCGATCCGGCACTGACCGTGGCCGTTGCGCTCTGAATTTGCCGGGCAACGTCCTCCATGGTCAAATTTCTCCGCTGCAGCTTTGCCAAGTCCACGTCGATGCGAATGGCCCGCTTGAGCCCGTAGACGTCGGCCTTGGATACGCCGCGGATGACGCTGAAGCGCTGGGCAACCTCATTGGCCGCATACTCATAGAGTTGACTAACCGGCATGGTGGCACTGGTAAGTGCGATGAAAAATATGGGCTGGCTATTGGGGTCGGTCTTTTCAAAAATTGGCGGCGACGGCATGTCCATGGGCAATGATCCCATGGAGCGCTGAATGGCCGATTGGACGTCGCCGGCTGCGGATTCAATATCTTTATCCAGTGAGAATTGCAGCACGATGGTGGATAGTCCCTGGATGTTCTTTGATGTGACATTTTCAAGACCCTGAATTTTCAGAAATTCCTTTTCCAACGGCGTTGCCACATTGGCCGCCATGGTCTCCGGATCCATGCCGGGAAATGTCGCAGACACCTGTATGACCGGATAGTCGACGTT
Organism: Puniceicoccales bacterium; assembly: GCA_031268315.1. Taxonomy (GTDB): domain Bacteria; phylum Verrucomicrobiota; class Verrucomicrobiia; order Opitutales; family JAIRLM01; genus JAIRXK01. Next base: position 10,607 of record JAIRXK010000029.1, read on the forward strand.
GGGTAGGTCGCTGACGGGAAGGCGGGAGTAGCTGAGCATTCCAAAGGCAACAATGGCGATGGAAAACAGGACGGTCAGGACCGGTCGCCGGACAAATGGTTCAGAAATACTTTTCATGTCCTATGGTTTCCGCTTCAATGCTTATTCTGTGACTGCCCACTTTGATCCGCCGGTGCATTTGGGCCTTGGCTGGGTCCAGCAGCCTCGTCGAGGCCGACGATCACTCGAGTGTGTGGCATGAGCAAGAATTGTCCAGCAATTACGAGCCGGTCGCCATCCTTGACACCGTCCTGAAATACCACATCCGATCCATGCATCTGCCCAACCTTGACGGGCCGCATTTCCGCATAGCCATTTTCAACGGCAAAGACATGGCGGCCGGACTGGCCCACATTGACGGCCACTTCCGGTGCCAGGATGGCGCCCTTGGCGGTGGTCAAAATAAGTCGCACCCGCACCGATTCACCGGGCCAAAACACCCCATGTCCATTGGCTAAAAGGGCACGTAATTTTACATTTCCAGACCGTGGAGATATCTGATTATCAATGATCTCTAACCGCGCTTTTGCTTGCACATTTGCATCGGAAACCAGCGAAATCTCGCAGTCGAGACTGCCCCGCTCCTTATAGCGGGCATAGACTTCGGGAAATTCATTTTCCGAAATGGTGAAGTCGACGTAGAGTGGGTCCATCGTTTGGATGCGCACGAGGGTCACTGGATTCATGGTGCTGAGGACATTTCCCACATTGATTTGATCGCTGCCGGCGATGCCGGACACCGGCGATTGCACGCGGCAAAAGTCGAGATTCACTTCCGCCTGCTGTAAATTACCCATGGCCACTTTCACCTGGCCTTCGTCCTGGAGGACCATGGCGGCGAGATTGTCAAAGTTTTGCTGCGAAATGTACTGATTTCTTTGTAATTCCTCCGAACGCTCCAATTGGAGACGGTCAATTTCTAGCTTTGCCTGTGCCGCTTGCAGCTGACCCCGCGCCCTGGTTACCTCCGCTTCGTAGGGCCGTGAATCAATGGAGTAGAGCAGCTGTCCCCTTTCCACCCGATGGCCCGGATAAAAGTGCATGGCAGCAATCTTTCCCGATACCTGAGATATGACATTGACGGTTTCATAGGCCGTGCAAACTCCAAGAGAATCGACGTATACGGGCACGTCTCGCCGCGTGGCAGTGGCCACCCGTACGGGGACAATGCGTTCGCGCTGCTCCAGCGCTCTCTGACATCCGGCACCACCCGCTAGGACGGCCATCCCTAGTAAAATATATTGTAATTTCATTGTGTATTCCTCAAAAATTCTATTGTTTTAATGGTTCCATTGATCCCGTTGCGTGGGCAAGGGTGGCCAGCGCGATGGAAAAATCACACTCCGCCGCCACCAGATTTTGCCGCGCCGCCGCAAGGACATTTTGGGCATTGAGCAGGTCGATAAAATGGCTTAGCCCGCTCCGATGGCTCATTTCCATGGCGCGGAACGATTCCGCCGCCGAATTAACCCATTCCCGCGCCGCCAGTACGCGGTGATAGGCCCCGTGAAATGCGTGGTACTGGGACCAAATTTCCTCCATTACCCGCAACTCCGCAGAGCGCAGCGCCTCGATGGCCGCCTGCTTCTGCGCACGCTGCTCCATGATTCTATAGGAATGGGCAAATCCGTCAAAAAGATCCCAGGAAAGACCAAAGAATATGCCCATTGCTCGCGATGTGCCATGGCCGTGCCGCGTCTCCCCCAATTTCCCATCGAGGGTTGTGATTACTTTGGGCAGCCGATCCCTTCGGAGTGCCCTTTCGCCGCACTGCATTGCCTTGACCCGCATGTAGGACGCAAGCAGGTCGGGGCGCGTATTGATGGCGGCAGAGATCATCTTCTGTATGTCTCCCTCCAGCGCCTCCAACTGCAATGGCAATTTGCTGGGACTGATGTGAAAGCCGTCGGAAATGCGCACGCCAACGGTCGCCGCCAGCGCCGCCCGTCTCGCTTCCACATCAGCTCGGGCCATCTCCAGTGCGCACTGCGCCTGCAGCATGCTGGCCTTGGCCTGGAGGAATGTTTGCCGATCGCCGAGGCCTACGCGGAGTCGCTCCTCTTCAAATTTCATCGTTTCGGTGGCATCCCTTAAATTTTCTCCGCTGGCATCCATGGTTGCCATGGCCGAACTCATGGAAAAATACCCCCGCTGGACGGCGAAGAGGAGGTCCTGCAGAGATCGATTGTATTGAAAATTTGCCGCACTGAGATTTTCCTGCGCCGCCTGGGCATTGGCAAGATTTGCGCCGAACGTAAAAACCGCATAATTAAGCTGTAGGGCAGGATTGGTGAGTGATGTCTGATGAAATTGCGCCAATTCACCGTCTGCCACGGCATTCTTCCCCTGGTCTCTCCGCAGCGAAAATGCCATGTTAACCGTGGGAAAAAGCGAACTTTTTGCGAGGCTCTTCTGGGCAGCGGCTGCCTGGGCCAATAGCCACGCCCGCCGGACTTCCGAATTGTTTTGAAATGCAACCTCCATGAGCATGGTCAAGTCGAGGTCTATCTTCCCAATCACGTCATCCACGGTGCGATGGGGCAGGCGGAGCGGCATCTCTCCATTTCGATGGGACGTCCCGGCGCATGCAATGTCAGCCCGGTGAAATTTTTGAAATCCCGGCACCGCAATGGACCTGCAGCCACCCAGTAATAGAATTCCCATCGATGCGTATGCGAAAAATTTCATGCTACTCCTCAAATCCCTCCGATTTCAAAGTTCATTTGCCGCGGATGCAAGTCAATGTTTTCTTTTTTTTATTTATGAAAAAATTTTATTTGGAGTAGTGAGCATCCTGCGGTTGTCGTAAAGTTACACATATTAATATCCGCGGATTTCAATCCAATTCCAGCGCCTTAACCTCCAAATGTCTGGGAAAATATTCAGTGAAAATTCCCAGCGGCCGGTGTTGGCAACGCACTCGCTCGGCCCGGAGAAAATACATCGCCCGCGCCCCATTCGCTATTTTTTTTCCATGCCGTAGCGGCGAAGGAGTGCATCCAATTTGGGATCCCTACCCATGAATTGGCGGAATAGGGCATTAGCCGTTGCCTCATTTCCACGTTCCAAAATTTGTCTGCGGAAAAGATTGGCAATTTTTTTACTGAATATGCCATTTTTTTGAAAACGAGTGAATGCATCGGCCTCCAAGACTTCCGCCCACTTATAGGAATAGTAGGCCGCCGCATAGCCCGTCGGATGGTCAAAGAGGTGCAAAAATTGATGGACGATGGAGGGCGCTTTGGTGCCATAGGGAATGAGATAGTTCTCCGTGGATTTTTCTACGAATTTTTCCACGTCTCCATCTTTATAGGAACAGTGAAGGTCCAGATCCAATTTCTGCATTGACAGCTGCCGCATGAAACCGATGGCAACATTGTGCAGCCGTGCATTTGTCATTTTTTCAAAGAGTGCGTCGGGGAGTTCTGTCCCATCTCGGTAGTGCTTGGCAAAGAAATTCAGTGCTTCCCTATCCCAAACCCAATTTTCCATGAGTTGCGAAGGCAATTCCACAAAATCCCGGGCCACATTGGTGCCATTGAGAGATGCGTAGTCCACCTTACCCATCAGGTGATGAATAAGATGGCCGAATTCATGAAATAGGATTTCTACTTCGTAGTGGGTGAGGAGGGACGGTTGGGAATCCGTCGAAGGCGTTAGGTTGCCAGCGACGAATCCGATGGGCGTAACCCACTCGCCACTGCGATCCCGATATCCGTGGCGAAGGCACCCGTCCATCCATGCCCCCGACCGCTTTCCCTTGCGCGGGTGGAGATCCAGGTAGAACGAGCCAAGAAAATGGCCATCCTTTTCGTAGACATCATAGTAGCGCACATCTCCATGCCAAACGGGAATGGCACCGGGGTTACTTTCCGGATCGGTGGAGGTGGCTCGGGGGCAAAAGCGAATTCCGTAGAGTTGCTGAAACGTTTGAAATATTCCCCCCAGCACGGCATTAATTTCAAAGTAGGGCCGCAGCTGCTCCTCGGAAAACCCATGGAGCTTTTGGCACTGCAATTCAGAGAAGTAGGCAACCTCCCAGGGTTCCAGTCGGCCAGTGGGCCTGTGGAGTACTTCGGCCTTAAAATCTTCCAGTCGGCCAACGTCGCGGAGAAAAAATGGCAGCACACTCCCATGGATGCGCTCCGTGAATGCCAGTGCCGCTTTTCCACTCTTGGCCATGCGCTTGTGAAGCACGAGGTCGGCAAAATTTTCCCTGGATAGGTACTGGGCTTCTTTCCTTCGCAGTGCAAGAATCTCCCCGATGAGAGCTCCATTGTCAAAGGGATCTTTGCGTCCGATGTCCGTGTGCGCACGCCAGAGCTCCTGGCGTAATTCGTCGGACTTTAGATAGCGCATGCATGGGCCATAGACCGGCGCATGGAGTGTGAGACGATAGGCATTTTCGTGGCCCTTTTTCTCTGCGCCGGCCTTCAAAATGGCCACTATGGTTTCAGGAAGGCCGTCCAATTTGCCGACGTCTTTCCCGGGAATGATTTTCTCCCATCCATCGATCGCATCCATTACATTTTCGCCGTATTTTTGCGTTTTTTGCGTCAGCTGCTTCTGCACGTCGCGGAGGAGCTCCTTCTGAGATGGGGAAAGATTAGCTCCATTGTCGACGAAGGACTGGTAAGTCTCTTCGAGTAGACGCGCCTGCGTGCGCGTTAAATTCTTTTTCTTCGCAGTCTGTTGGACGCTGCGAATTCTCTCCCATAGTGCCTCATTGAGTATGATGCCGTTGTGAAATTCAACGACGTTGCCCAAAAATTCATTGAAAATGGCGCGAGATGTTTCATCGCTTGCAACATTCTCCAGATGGGAGAGCTTATTCCAAAGGCAGTCGATGGGATCGGCCGCATACTCCAGGGCTTCAACGACATTAAAAAACGACGCCGATTTCAGCGGAATTGCTGCGATGGCGTCCACATTCGCCTGGGATTTCTCCAACGCCAGCGGGATTTCTCTGCGCAGATAATCCGGCGTTAGAAGCTGCCACTGAATGGGCATTGGCTCACTTATAATTGCATCACATATCATTGCATTTTGCGTTTTAACTGCACCCGTCCGCGATGCAATGAAAATTTTAGGGAAAAATCTAAAATGGCCACTCTTCGCCGCAGGGATTCGCATTGTGGCCAAATGGCAAAGATTTTATTCAAGGATGTATGCGTCGCCAGCCCATTCGTATTTGTCAAAGAATATTCTAACATTTAAATTTTGCGGAAGTTTAATTTTAGCCACCAGATCTCTTGCGTTATCTTTAGGGAGCAAATCACGAAATTTAATTTTTTCCAGGTTTGAACATTTGGGAAAGTCAGCCTTAGTAAAGGATTTGGAAAGTGCTACTTCTTCCAGTGCTCCCCCAAATGTGATGGTGTCATATTTTTCAAGTGAGAAGCGGATTTTCCTGACATTTTCCATGCAGCTGAAATCAACATTTCCGATGATTGGATCCGGCTCCAGAGGGTTGATATTCGCAGGAAGGGTTTGATTTGCTACGAAATGGCGGATGCATTCAGAAAGCACGGGTACATAAAGTATAACAAGGTTTTCAATTTTCTTATATGCATTTATGTCACTGAGTTTTATACTTTCTTTATTGCGCAACGTTCTGGGATCGCTAACATTAACGGTTCCATCGAAATTAAAGCTGTTTATGGTCAATATATTTGTTCAGTCAAAAGGATCGCTGTAGAGTGCACCTGATGTATCAAGTCCTATACCTTTAGATTGAAATACTTCTTTAATTTCGCTAAAATTTGTGCATCCGCAATAGTCACCTTTCAGTATGAAATGCAACTTTCCACAGCTTTCTTCTGGAAATTGTATGGCATTCAAATTATCGTGCAAATAGTAGCAATCGATTAGAGTAACTTCTTCCAACTTCTTACAACTTTTCAACTTAAGAGCGTTGAGCATGGCTGACGCAATTGTTAGCTTTTTCAATTTTGGTCCGCCGACAAATTGGAATTTATTCTTTCTTTCGCTTGTGTGCCAATACACATCTTCGATGTAATTTAATTTAAGTAGGTTTACTTCATCTATGATATACCCGCAAGTATAACTAAAAGAGATTTTTCTTATGTTGGGATATGCATTTAAAATTTCCAAACTTTGGATGGATAGTTTTTCCTCTTCATTTTGGCCTTGGATTGTCCAACTGTTATAATTATGGCCGCTCAGCGTTATTTCCGTTGCCGATTTGAGAAAATTTTCCAACGGCAGAACTTCGCTTCGTTCGACATTTGAAGCAGTGGGATTTCCGTCCCTTGAAATTTCCTCGAAGCGGACGCAGGATCCATTTTCCTGCGCATTGCGTTTTGCAAATACGCGGTGGAATTTGGAGCATGAGAATTTGGCTAAAACGTCGCAGCTGGAAGCGATTTTTTCAATTTCATCGCCGTAGCACAAAGGATGTTCCCTGAGTAGATGATCAATTGCAGCCAGCATCCGAATGCGGGATTTTCCGACGACCTCCGGATTGGAAAAATAGTTGCCGATGATCCATAGGAAAATTCCAGGGATTACTGTGCAAATGGCAATAACTCGCACGATGCGGCCCAGAATGTAGGCCAGCCATTGGGCATCCAGTTCCGAAAAAACGACGACATCTTCCTCCGTTTTAAGGCAAATGGAACCCGTAAAATCCCTGTCGAGTGAAATTCCACGAGTGCCGACGGCAAATCCATTAACTCGGTTGCCCGACTGTCCTATGCATGATGGCATGATATCACGTATAGCGATTACCTGATACTGTCAACTAAAATTTCCTTCAAAAATCCATGGGACCATCCGAAAGATTTTCCCAGGCGCTCTTTTTCCGAGGAGTGGATTCGCTGATTCCTCTGCGGCCATTGGGTTTGGCTTTCCTGTTTACTGGCGCAAATAAATTTCCACTGGGATGAGAATTTTTCTTGCAAAATATGAATTTTTCTCCAGTATACGCAACGTTGAGAAAATGAGTGAAGACCAAATCAGTCCTCTAAATAACGGCATTTGCCAATGGACGAAAGTCTCGGCGAGAAATATCGTCTGCATTTCCGTGGCATTGCTTATTCCAGTTATCTGCGCCACCGTCGCCGTCTATGTTCCGTGCGCATTCATTTCCGTTGCGGCGGCGCTGCATTTCCCGGCAACTTCACTGGCCGCAGTGTTCTTGTCTGCATTCCTGGGAATGGTCGCATCTGCAATTGTCAGCGCGGCCATATTTTTGCTGTGGAAACGGCCCAGCGAGTCTTCGGATGACTTCCATGGCGGCGAATCTTCATGCAATCAAGCAAATAGCAATTTAAATGCAAATCCATCGGCCGGCCACCAATCGAACCAGATAATTAATTCAAATGTCAATGTTCAAGGTAGTGCAATTGGCCAATCGGTGAAAATTAAAGATAATCCGGTCGACGACGCCCAAAGAGAGTGCGACAGGCAGATAGAAGAACTACTCAAATGCGTACCGCTTCCAGTTAATTGTAGTGAAGAAATCATTGCAAGAATTTGCAGGAAATACGATGTAAATGGAGAAGATGTCAATTTATTGAGGGAAGTTCTCGGTCTATTTGCTGGAAATTTTAAAAAGGTATTAAGCGTGGAATTATATGGGAGCTTATTTGTCATTAATGGAAGTTTGCAAATGCGGTCGAGCAGCACACTTAAAGCGAATGAAAATATAATGAACATTCTACTGAAAGAATGCGATAGTCTAACTGGGCTTATCGTGAATGCTCCAATTACAATAACTAACTTGCCCTCGTCCATTAGACAGATGTCCTTGAAACTTGAGGGCGCAGCACTGGACGCGAGGCTATTGGGCAATGGCCTACCCAATCTTGAGATTTTAAAACTCGAAAATGCGACAATAAGTACTACTATAAATGTACTTCCTCCGAAACTTCGCGCACTTAGCATTTCCGGTGAAAATGTGACACTTGACAATTCAGTGTTTGGAGAGCTTAATGGACTTTCAATACTGGAACTCACCGGAGTGAAAGTAACGGAACCTATAACATCTCTTCCAGAGGACATCGAGGTGATAATAATTAAGTCGAAAAACATAACGGTTGATGGTTGCGCGATTAAAGATCATTACTCGCTCCAAGTTTTGGTGCTTGATGAGGTTGAAATAGTAGATCCCATCACATGTCTCGGTGGGCACATCTGTGAACTTATAATGAGCCCAAAATCACGAATAACTATTAAAGGTGAAGTATGCCAAAGGTTGCCTTATCTTATAACGTTTCATCTTACCAATGTTAAAGTTGAGGGTGTCATAGATGCACCTTGGAAAATGCTCGAAAGTTTTTCCGCTGATAACACTGAATTAGACATTAAATGCGATATGACTCAATTACAGAAATCACTTACCGAATTAACACTTAAAAACAATTCGAAAATAAACTTTATAAATACACACTCTTCGCAATCCGACGGGGGCGATATCGATTTAAATACGGCGATGGATTTTGGAAAATTCGAAAAACTTACATGCCTGTCAATTCGCGATTCAACGGTAGGCAACACCATAGCAGCGCTTCCGCCGTCACTCACTACCCTTGACATTAAATCAAATGTAGAGTTTAAGAAAGATGCATTTAGGAATATTTCTGAAATCGAATCTCTGTCCATCGAAAGTGCAAGCATAGAGGGGAATGCTGCCGTGGATGAGATGCCAATTCCGAAGCGAAGTCTTTTGCTAGGGCCCGGTTTCAAAATTACGGCTCATCTGCGCAATAAACTGCAAGCATGCCCAAAGAATAGCATAGATTGCACGGTGGAGTAGTCGTCTATTGTAGGGTAAATTTTCAATGGCCGCAATGGCAAGCTTCAAATGGGGGGTGAATCTTTCGGACGGAGAAAATTTTGCGAAAAATGAAAATTTTTCTTGCAAAAGATGAATTTTTCCCGATATGCGCAGCATTAGAAAATGAGCGAAAACTTGATTAATTCTGCAAATAAATGTGCTCCCCGTCGGCCGAGAGCGGCGCTGAGGAATATCGTCTGCATTTCCGTGGCATTGCTTATTCCAGTTATCTGCGCCACCGTCGCCGTCTATGTCCCGTGCGCGTTTATTCCCATTGCGGTGGCGCTGCAATTCCCAGCAACTCCACTGGCTGCAGTGTTCTTGTCTGCATTCCTGGGAATGGTCGCATCTGCAATTGTCGGCACGGCCATGTTCCTGCTATGGAAACGGCCCAGCGAGTCTTCGGACGATTTCCATGGCGGCGAATTTCCGTGTGATCAAATAAAAGGCGATCCAAATGCAAATCTATCGACTGGCCATCAATCGAGCCAAATAATTAATTCAAATGCCGATGTTCAAGGTAATGTAACTGGCCACTCGGTGAAAACGGAAAGTAATTCAGTCGATGATCCCCAAGCAAAGTGCGATGAAAAAGTGAAAGAATTGCCTGAGGACGTGCCACTTTCAATCGATCCCACCGAGAAAACCATGGCAATGATTTGCGATCAGTACGATGTAAACGGAGAAGATATTAACTTGCTAGAGAGAATTTTTGTGGCGTTCAATGGAAATTTTAGAAGCATATTGACTATAGTGTCAAATGAAAATTCATTGTGTATCCATGATCGCGAGCTAATGAAACCAAGTGATACGCTTGCATTGAATGAGAAGATAGCCGATATTTTACTAAGAGAATGCAGCTGTCTGACACTGTTTAGCGCAAAAAACACAATACACATAACTTATTTGCCTATATCACTTAAGAAGTTAATCTTAGAAGGAAATGGTGCAAAATTAGATGCGCAATTATTGTGTAGCAATTTGCCTAATATCGACAGCTTATACCTCTATGGTGTAACTATAAACGGCGCAGTAGAGGTGCTTCCGCCGACGCTTCGCCAGATTCTCATTATCGGCGGCAATGTGCTATTGCGCAGTTCCGCATTCGAAAATTTGAATTCCATTACTCTTCTGAAGCTTATCGATATAGACATAGGCGGGCCAATTGAAGTTTTCCCAAATACGCTTGAGAAAATTACTATTCGACCTAAAACAACTATAATATTAGAAAGTAAAGCATTCAAAAATTTAAATGCTCTTGATTTGCTTCGACTCAAAAATGTATGCATAAATGGCCCCGTAGATGTATCTTTACCCGTTCTCAAATGTCTTATTATTGAGGATTCAACATTAGGCATTGCTCCTACTGCGCTTGCCCTAGCGGACAGACTTTACAAAGTAACCATCTCTAATTCAACGATAAAATTTGTAGATGATGGATCTCATTCTTATCCCGGTGAAGATGAAATCGATGCAAATCCAAAGATTGGTTTTGGTTGGCTTCGTGGACTCGCAGAATTAAACATTTTTGATACGGTAATGCGCGGCACCGTGGTGGCATTTCCACCGTCACTCATTGCACTCTCCATTGATTCAGAGATGAGATTTCAAAAAGATGCATTTAGAGGACTGAGGTGTATCGCATCTTTGTTCATCAAAAAGGCAAGCATAGAGGGGAATGCTGCCGTGGATGAGATGCCAATTCCGAAGCGAAGTCTTTTGCTAGGGCCCGGTTTCAAAATTACGGCTCATCTGCGTGACAAATTACAAAAATGCCCAAAGAATAGCATAGATTGCACGGTGGAGTAAATTTGAATCCGTTTCAGGGAATGTGCTTGATTGGAAGTCATTCCAGGGGATTGGATTACCGACTCTACTCCGATAGGATTAAATAAGTTCTTGCCGATGCAAAAATTTTCCAATGGTTTGCGGCTGTGCATTTGGAACAACTATCGATCATCGTTGCCGTAGGAAAGATGGGCGTTATTGGCTGTGGCGGCAAACTTCCCTGGAAAATTCCAGATGAGTTAAAATTTTTTCGATCCATGACCGTCCACGGGACGGTCATTATGGGGAGAAAGACCTACGAGTCCATAGGTAAGCCCCTTGCCGATCGGGAGAATTGGGTCCTCACGCGCCACGGGGATTCCGTAGATAATTCGAAGGGGCTTCTTCATGTATTTTCCGGCAAGGATGAGGTCATTCGTAGGATTCGCGCCGCTGCGCCGCTGCGGCACTTTTGGGTGATCGGAGGAAGGGAGATCTACGAGAAGTTTTTGCCCCATTGTTCTGCGATTGTGTGCTCTGAAATTTTCGGCGACTACGCCGGTGACACCTATTTTCACATGCCCGATGCCTTTGAGCCCGTGGAAAAACTATGCGAAAATGTCCACTTCGTTTCCTACCGTTGGAGGCGGAGAAAAGAATAAAATCATAGTTGTCATTTTTCTACTTTTTGTAAACCTCTAGGAGCATTCACTCTATGCTACGCTATATTCTTATCGCACTTGGTTTCCTACTAAGCCTACTTCCGGTTCCCATTCTTCGCGAAATATGCAGGATTTGCGGAATTATTTTTTATTGTTTCTTTAGGAAGCGGCGACGAGTAATTTTTAGCAATTTATCCCATGTCTTTCCCACGTTTACCACTGCAAAAATTCATCGCATTGCTCGCATCCACAGCTTTCGTCTGGCAGAATTAGGGATATTTTCCCTCATATCGCCATTCTTTTCCAGGGCGCGTATGGCCAGGCACTTTAATTTACACGGAGATTGGACGACGTTTCGCGATGGCCTAGTCAACGGAAAAGTTCCTCAGCTTTTGCTTATTCCCCATCAAACACTTACCGAGGCGTTGGTGTTTCTTCCCCACCTATTGAATCTTCCCAAAGACGCATGGTCGATCAAGGTCATCTACCGGCCATTTTCCAGCAAAAGCATGGAAAAATTTATTCACAAATCAAGGGAGCGCTTTGGAGTGCGTTTGCTGTCGCGGAAAAATGGCCTAGTCGAGGCGGCCCATGCGGTGAAAAATGGCGAATGCGTTGGAGTTTTATTTGACCAAGATGCGGGCCAGTCTGGCCTATGGATGATTCTCTGCGGAAGAGTGGCTTCGACCACGCCCCTGCCAGAAGTTCTATGCAAAGGAGTTCAAGTCAATGTTCTTGCCGTGTACACGCGTCGCCGCGGGTTTCTTCGGGCATCCTTCGAGAATGAAGTTCTGGATGGCGGTGGTAGCGGCGTGAGTCACTCCATGAATGCGTGGCTGGAGAACATGCTCCAAAATGACTCCCTATTTCGCAGCGATTGGCTGTGGAGCCATCGGCGGTGGAAGCGATCAGAACGCGAAGTACTCAATCTTCGCGTGGCGAAATCGCAGCTCGTTGAATCTTGCCGTTGCCATGGATGGGTGGAGCTGCCGAAAAATTTCCGCATTTTTATCCGCATGGCCAACTGGCTGGGAGACATCGTCATGGCCATCCCCATAATCCGTGCCATTCGCCGCAGTCGCCCCGATGCCCACATCACCGTCCTTTGCCGGCAAATCTATGCGAAATGGCTGCAATCATTGCCGTGGATTGATAGTGTGCGCGTTCTTCCGGAGAAGGGATTTGGCTATTTCCGTGGCATCGTGCGGCTACGGAAACAGCTCCCTGATCTGCACATTCTTTTCACTAATTCGCCGCGGGGTGATTTGGAGGCATGGCTCATAGGCGCTCCCATGCGCATAGGCTTGCTCCGGTCGCCCCTGGGAAAGCGACTGCTTTTGACTCATAGGACGCTTTTGGGCCACGGCGAGCGAAAGACCGCCCATCAGACTCACCGGTGGTATCAATTTTTGCGCAAATTTGGCCTGGATGAGGGTCTGGATTTAAGCCCCATCGGTACACATGCTCCCGTGGAGAACGAATTGGTCATTGGGTTTAGTTTTGGGAAAAATAACAATTCGGCCAAGTGCTGGCCAACGGCCCACTGGGAACAGCTGGCCCATCTGATTTGCGAGCGCCATTCCCATGCCCGCATTGTGCTATTTGGGACGGAAAAGGATATGGACGAGGCGGATGAAATTTGCAATCGCCTGGAAAAGAGTAGGTTTTTGAATTTCACAGGAAAAACCTCATTGGGCACATTTGCAAGACTGCTAAAAAAGTGCTCCGCACTTGTATCCATTGATTCCGGGGGCATGCACCTGGCCAACGGCCTTGGAATTCCAGTCGTCGCTCTGTTCGGTCCAACGGATTATCGCCTGTCGGGGCCCATCTATGATGCAAAAACAATTTGCATTACATCTCCTTCCAGGGAAATGTCTTCCATTCGGCCCAGCTCTGTCCTCGAAAAACTTGGGCAGATTTTGGAGAAAAATTGAAATACGTCGGCAATTTAATTTTAAAGACATAGCAATTTTTCCCACCTATTGGAGGGCATTGGAAGAGGGAAGAAGCGTGCAAATACAGAGTTTCCAAAAAACTTATTGGATGGCGCACAAAAAGGCTTGTCTCTTCGCTGATATCTGCTATCAATGTTAGTGGCTACATTGTGCAAAAAATCTGAGTGGCCGATTGGCGCATCGGGTAGTTATTCGGGGAGTAAACCATGGATATAATGAGCAAATTTACGCCGCGGGTGCAGCGAACTTTTCATTGGGCAAGGGAGGAGGCGCAGCGGCTGCGTTCTTCAACAGTTAGCGCAGAGCATCTTCTGCTGGCGCTTCTGCGCCTGGAAGAGGGAGGTGCGCGCATGGTCATGATGGCGCTGAGTACGGACCGCAAGCAAGTGCGGGAAATGCTTCTCCGCCATCTTCTACTTCAAAATTCCCAGGGAGTGGCAAATTCGCCCATCATCCCTCCGGACGGGCAAAAGGCTACCCCCATAGAAATTTCCATAGATGCAAAGCGAGTTATCTTTCTGGCCGCAGCGGAAGCCCATGCAATGGGCCATGATCACATTGGTACGGAGCATTTTCTCCTCGCCCTCATCCACGACGACGACACACTGGCGGGGAAAATTTTGCGCCAAAATGGACTAAGCTATGACTCCTGCTGCGAAGAAATACTGTCCATTTCGGAATCCGGTCAGGATGACGATGAGTTGGAAAATGACGGCACCGACGATGAGGATTCCATCGAGTCCGCCCTTGCAGCGGGTGAAACGGCTGCCAATGTTCTATCGGCCTTTGGAAGAAATCTGACGGAGCTTGCGGCAAAAAACGCCCTTGATCCGGTCGTTGGCCGCGACGATGAAACGCAGCGATGCATTCAAATCCTCTGCCGGAGGACGAAGAATAATCCGCTGCTCATTGGCGATGCGGGAGTTGGAAAAACGGCCATCGTTGAGGGGCTATCCCAGGCGATTGCGGCGGGAAATGTTCCGGAAATTTTGCAGAAAAAAATTGTCTATTCCCTCGATCTTCCGCGGATGGTTGCAGGGACAAAGTTTCGTGGGCAATTTGAAGAGCGGCTCAAGTCGATCATGGATGAAATTCAAAAAAGTGGGGAAATTATCCTATTCATCGATGAAATACACACCATCATTGGAGCTGGAGGAGGGGAGGGATCCATGGATGCTTCCAATATTTTAAAGCCGGCCCTTTCGCGGGGAGAAATCCAATGCATAGGTGCGACAACCGTCGACGAATACCGCAAGCACATCGAAAAAGACTCCGCCTTGGAAAGGCGCTTTCAGGCCATCATGGTGAATGAGCCCTCCGACGAAGATACGATGAAAATTTTGAGTGGCATTTGCCAGCGCTACGCGGAGCATCACGGTGTTATCTACGGGGAAAGTATTCTCAAATTGGCAATTAAATTGGCCAAGCGATTCATCGCCAATCGGCAATTTCCGGACAAGGCGATCGACATCATCGACGAGGCGGGTGCGCGGGCACGCCTGCGATTCCTAGAGCGGCCTTCCCACATCACTTCCCTGAAAAATCGCATGGAGAAGTGTCAGAGTGAAAAAATGAAGGCCATCGATGGGCAAAACTACGAGCAGGCAGCCCACTTCAGGGATCTGGGCAAGGAGCTCGCCGATCGGCTTGAAAAAAGCATTACAAATTGGAAAAAGCAGCGAAAGGAGACCCCGCAGGAGGTCATTGAGGATGACATTGTCAGTGTGGTGAGCACCTGGACAAAAATCCCCTTGCACATGATTAAAAAGGGTGAAATCGATCGGCTGCCCCAATTGGAGTGTGCTTTTAGGGACGTCATTGTCGGCCAGGAGGATGTCATTGCCACCATTTCCACTGCACTCTTTCGCTCCTACGCCCACCTCAATGATCCCCGCCGTCCCATCGGTTCATTTTTACTGCTTGGACCAACGGGGGTTGGAAAATCCCTCCTCGCCCGCCAATTGGCCACATTTATTTTTGGAAAAGAGGAGGATTTGATCCGTGTGGACATGTCGGAGTATCTGGAAAAACACACGGTGGCACGCATCATCGGTTCGCCGCCGGGATATGTGGGTCACGACGAGGGAGGGCAATTGACGGAAAAGGTTCAGAGAAAGCCCTATTCCGTTGTCCTATTCGATGAAATTGAAAAGGCGCATCCGGACACGTTGCAAATTCTTCTGCAGGTATTGGAAGATGGACAATTGACGGACAGTCGCGGAAGAAATGTGAGCTTTCGCAACACCATCATTCTGATGACATCCAACGTTGGTGCCGAATATTTTCAAAAAAATTTTACCGTCGGCTTCCACGCATCAAAGGCATTCCAATCCACATTCGCTGCCACCAAGGACCGGGTACTCGAAGAGATGCGGCACACGTTTAAGCCGGAATTTCTCAATCGCATAGGAAATGTGCTCGTTTTTTGTCCATTGGACGCATCGGCACTGAAAAAAATTTGCAAGATTTGCATCGGCCAGCTCAACGATCGCCTTGCAGACCAGCATATTCGCGTCCACTTGGACGACGATGCCATCATGTGGATTATCGCCAAGGATACGGAGAATAAGTACGGTGCGAGGGAATTGCGCGGAAATTTTGAAAAGTACGTTGAAAATTCAATTGCCAAGGAGATTCTCGCCAATTCATTCACGCCGGGAAAGTATTCCATCGAATGCCGGGGAAAGGAATTGGCCATCACGTTCGTAGAAAATCAGCGGAAAAGTTCCGAACTTAGGGCGGAGAAAAACGCTCGCCTGGGCAAGCGCGGAAATAGAAGGCTGGTTTCGGTTGGAAAGGTCAAGTCTGCCCTGGAAAGTAAATAGCGCGGAGCAATCAAAGTGCCCGCCTATGTTGGGCGATTTCATCTATTCCTGGCCGGGCGAATTGGCCCAATCAGCGTGGGGGCCGGCTGGGTGCAATTATTTCATTGCCATTGGGCCCGATTAGGCAGGGAAAAATGGAAAATTTACTGGGCGGGTTGGACGACGTGCCCAGTGCGGGAAAAAATGCCCAGACGATTCACTGACTTTTCCAGCTTGGCCAGGGATGCGCTGCGATTTCTTCGGAACTCGCACTCGGGCAAACGGTAGAAAATCTACCCACAGCGTTCGAAGACTTCCTGGAGGGACTCATCTCTTTCCCGCTGTTCCGCATCTCCATGCGCTGCCGTTTTTCGCCGGAGAATTTATCTTGAAGAAAGTGGCAGCGTTCGCGCTGCGCATTTGGCATGTTTTGTGACTAACACAAAATCTGTCGCAGGTATCAAGTTAAATGTATTTAACCATGCCCAGCAACCCGTTGCTCTGTCCCAGTGTTCAAAAAAGCGAGGGAAAATTTTTTTCAAAAATGTTCCCTTAGTCGATCCCAGTGGGACCGATAAATCCCCTGGCTGCTCGGGCTGGGCTCGAACCAGCGACCAATCGGTTAACAGCCGACCGCTCTACCACTGAGCTACCGAGCAACTCCACCCAGGAGAATGGGTATGGAAGGTGGAGTCAATGCAAATTCTTTCTTTTTCTTTAAAATTTCTCAAAAAGAGGATGCGCATATTTTTCCAGGATGGGAAAAAGTCTCCCAGCCATCTGCAAGGGGTGGAAGGGAAAAATTTCTGAGAGGGAATTAGCAGAGTGAATTTAGCCGCATGAGGCGCTCCACCCGCAGTTCATCCGGTGTAATGGTGCAATTGAGCTGCCAGTGCTCAACTCCACAGGAGCGGGTTCTTTGGACTACGTCGTAAATTTTGCGATTCCACTCTGCAGGAGGGGGTGGAGCGAATGGAACGGCATTGTAGAGAAAGCAGATCAGCACAATGGCTCTGTGGCCGCTTTGCACCAGTCTGGCGAGTGTCTCAAAGTGGCGGAGGCCGCGGGCGAAGTAGTCCGGCGAAGGTGGCGACGAATTGGTTGCGTTTGCAGAAAGGTAGAGATCGCGAATGGGGGTTTTAATTTCTAAAAATGTCCGTTGGCTGTCGCGGACAACGCAGAGATCCAGGCGGGAATCCTCCACGCGGACCTCGTGCAAGATCGTCGTGTCGGCGCAGGAAATTAGTTCTGGAAGTGCATCGAGGTGAAGTAGTTGTTCCACCCAACCATTGATGCGATTTTGGTTAATTCCAATCCAACTTTTGCCCCCATCCAAGGAAAATGCTTCGACGGTTCCGGAGGTGGTCCGCGGTGATTTCTTTGTCCCGTTGGTCGGCACGGAAATGAGGCAGGGCAATCCGCAAAAATCTTTAATCTCTCCGATGCTTCCGGTGGCCGGGCAGTGCAATCGCAGCTCTTTGCCGTTCAATTGGCCGATAAAGACAAAGCGATTTGGCCGCTTTAAAAGTTTTCCGCGCCGTAGGTTTAGTGTAATAGACACGGCCGCAGCCTCTCTAAATTTTTAAAAAAGTCAATGAATTCCCGAAAAGTTTGCGTAAGCATAAATGCGAAAGAACCGTCTAAAGTTTTGAAGTGGAAGCATTTGCAAGGTTCCATTCATTAACAGGCCATGGACGGCTTGCTGGTGCTCGAAGGGGGACTCGAACCCCCATGCCTTGCGGCACTAGATCCTAAGTCTAGCGTGTCTACCGATTCCACCATCCGAGCAGGAGACGATCTCCGTGCTATAGTTCCAGGGGAAGCTTGTCGAGTGCGAATTTGTCGGTTTTTCTAAAAATTTTTCAGATTGGAATCGCACGGAACTACGGATGCCGGCGAGGGCATTTTCTTTCAATTATTTCCAGAATGGCGAGAAATAGTAGGCCAATGCACAGGGAAGCGTCGGCGAAATTGAATGTCGGCCAGCGATAGAGGGGCAAATGAACGTCGATGAAGTCAACGACATAGCCCAGGCGCATCCGATCGTAGAGATTGCCGCAGGCGCCGCCGACTATTAGAGCAAAGGACAAGTGCCGTGGGGATTCGTGAAAGCGGAACTTCTTTCTCGAAATAAAAAGGACAAGCAGCGTAAAAAAGCCAAAGAAGCACAGCAAATATCGGTGGCCATCCAGTAGATTCCACGCAGCTCCGCCGTTGCCTACGTACTCCAGGTAGAAAAAATGAGGAATAACCGCGATGGGATGGGTGAAGTTTTCCATCGCGATGTGCTTGGATATCTGGTCCAACGAAAAAATGCAAATTACCACCAGAACACCATGGATCAGAAGTTTTTTTTTCACCGCACGGAACCTGAATAATTTCACTCCTCGAGTTCAAATCGAAGTTAAATTTTTTCAAGGTAAATATTTTACTAAAAAGTCTTTGGGTGCGCACGAAGACGCCACGTGCCAGCACGATCAAGAATCCCTTGACACTTGCGGCGGCGTGGCAATTTCCATGTTCTCGCTTCTTCTTTAGTCGACCATTAGTAGCAGCCAATGTTGCGCTGAAAAAATCAATCTCCCAGCCGAAATCAAAATTAATCTCATTAGCGCCTCCAGTGAAATAAGCGGCGAAAAAACGCCGCTACTTCCCTGAAGGCTATTTGAAAAAACTTTTTTTAAACCGCCCAAATACACCTGTCTGTCCTTCCTTTGAATGGGGCTGTGCTGCTACTTCCATATTTGCTTCCTGGGCTTGCTCTTTCTGCAATTGCTCCGCTGCAGCGCGCTGTCGCACTTTTTCCTTCTCCGCTTGTTCATTGGCTTCGATGGCGGCCATTTCCGCTCGGAAATTGGCCTCAAGATCATCAAGTTCCTGCGCATTGGCAGCTTTAGATTCTAAAACTTCCGCTCGAATTTTTGCCACTTCTTCTTGCTTTTTGCCCTCAATCACTTCCAATTGTTCTTGTTTTTTGCCCTCTATTTGCTGCAGATTTTTCTGCAATTTAATTTGGGCCTGCGCCGAATCCACCTGCATTTTAGTGTCAATTTTCGCCAGTCCATCTTCCCTTTTTTCTTTGATGTCCCTTTGCTTTTCCATTTCCTCTTCATGCTTTTTTTGAAAGAGTACTTTTCTATCTTCCACTCTCTGCTTGCGTGATTCCTCCCCTCTGAGGAATGCTTCACTCGGCGGAAAGGCGCTGCGCCAATCCTGCAATGTGGTTGTTACGTTGCAATTCCACTGCCTTGTTATTTCACTTTCGGGGTAGCTTCCAGGTGCCAGCGAAATTTTCTTTTTTCCGCTGACTTGAATTTCACTGAGTATCAAACTCCCCTCGTGTGACTGTACATTGAGCTCGGAATCTATTTTTTTTAACTCTGCATTCCTCGTCTTTTCATTTCCTTCTCTCTCCAATTCAGCTATCCTTTCCCTTATCTGATTATCGGAATTTTGCTTTAATTCGTATAGCTGACGCTGCATTTCGACAGTTTTCGCAATGGCTGCAGCCAGATCTTCCTCTGCTTTTTTGGCTTCGGTAGCCTTCTGCTCCCTCTGAAGCTTTGTCTTGCGAACTTCCTGCATGAGCTGAATTTCGAAATCCGTCTGCGGCACGACAGTTCCATCGCCCTCCTGGATGCGCTGTTGCCTCTTATCCCGTTCCGCAAGAATTTGCTCTTTGAGCTCCTCATACTTATTACGCAAAATGCGCTCCACGTGGGAGTGATCATAACCACTTGCGCACAAAGCATATACGAGATATCTTATTTCTTCGTACCTTTCCCTGTATAGGACGGTCAAGACTGCCAGCATTCTGTCCGCCACTTCGAGACGATAAAGTGGACCCCTATCGTATCTCTTTTCCCAGTCGGGAGTGGCCCAATCGGGGCAAACACTGGAGCGGCCAGCACCGGCACTGAAGTCTTGCCCTTGCCCCGCTGCCGGACCGCCAACGGGCACCATGCGACGATCGTCGCTAAATGTGTAATTAGTCTTTGAATTAATATTCATATTTTTTCCTTTCTTGTCTTACTGTCGCCGATTCACTATTTACCGGCAAAGAAGGATCCTACTTTGCCGAAAACACCTTTGCGTTGGTATTCTGTCTCTGCCTCTGCCTGACGCGCACGAGCAGCACGCTCATCTGCTTCCGCCTGTGTTTTTCTTGTTGCTTCGACTTCCCTTTTAATTCTCTCCTCAGACTTTTTTTTCTCCTCATTCATTGCTATTTGCATTTCACTTTTCTTTTTCTCCATATTTACTCTCATCTCTTCCCTATCTTTTTCCGCAGCCATTTTTTCCCTTTCTATTGCAAGGCTGGCTGCTTCTTCATTCTTTTTTACTGCTATTTCTGCATGACTTTTTTTCTCATTGGTTTCTATCTCAGCCAATTCTTTCTCCTTTTGTGCCGCTATTTCCGCCTGCTTTGCTTTGAGGGTCATATCAATTTCCCGCTCCTGGTTCATTCTTTGGCTAGAAATCTCATCCTGCTTAGCTTTTTCCTGCAGGGATTTAGCCTCAGCTTCCTCCTTTATTTTATTTGTAGCGGTCGTATCTTCCTCCCGTTGCAATAAAGTTTCAGAAAGTCTCTCCGATTCCTTCTGAACAGCTTCCAATGCCGCTTGTACGGCGGCCCACTGTACTTTTTTTTCCTCCGGAGTCACATCCGGGTCCGTGCATATGCTCGCATAGAGCATGAGGGCAGTGCCCAGCACTTTGGCTGTTCCCGTGTTTAATTGCACGCCTCCAATGGCGATCGCAATACCTGCAATATTAAACTTTATGGACCTAATGCTACGCAGTTCCCTACTGCACCTTGTGCGTTCCGCTTCGTAGTATGCCAGTCCCTTTTCCGGTTCCATTTTTAGAAGTTTTTGCCACCACGGCGGAGTTGAGGTCGCAGTGAGTTGGTCAATCTCTTTCTGCAAATTTTTCTCCTGCAAAGTTAAGTCCTGATCGAGTTTGGTAAGCACCGCCCTCACATTTGCTAGTTGCGCATTTGCGCTCGAAGTTGTTTGAATATCATTCATATGGAACTTTCCTCCGAGTCTGAAGGAGACCATAGTACTTTTGCCATTGCAAGTTAAATTTGCATTTTTACGAATTTTAAGCAGCACTGCTATAAATATGTAAAAAAAATCGCAATTCGGCATTTAGTCGTTAAGTTAATCCCGATTGCATCACTCAAAACCTAAGATTAATTGCCAGTATTGCAATGGCGATTGCGCTTTGGCAGAGGCCCAAACGCGAAAACGTGAAAAATCTCCTTCCACTAAATTTTCCCAGTTTTTGATTGAAATTTTCGCTGCGATGGTGAGTTTTTAATTGTTGTTTTTTCCTATCGACAACGAAATCTCCATGCGGTGCTTCGAAACAAAGAGCGCTTCCAATTCCACCAACAATGCCGATTTTCGTCGCATGCCCGCCGTGGGGGCTCCTGCGCCGTGGGCACGTACATGCGCATTCCGCACACGGGTGGAGCCGCGGTTTGTCCCGAGAAAAGCAAGGAGGAACCAGCCAATTCATCCACGGTGCCGGCCGCATTCCATGGATACGGCCAGGCAACGGAGAACGGTGGCACTGCGCGTGGGCATTCCCCGGGAAGCGATCGGAGGTTTTGTAAAATTTCCTGCCGCAGAGCGGCTCGGCGGAGCAATGGGCCCTATGGAACGGAATTTTTGGGTCGGCCCCTAGGGATGGCGTGGAAAGGGCAATGGCATCGCCACTTCGGAGCCACGCCCACTTTTTCCTTGCCACTTCTGGGCGACATCGCTGAAAATGCTTCATTGGAATTTCGAAATTGTGCGTCCGGTGGCCTTTGGGCCTTCTTTGAAATTTCAGGCAAATCCGCCGACCCCTTCTCCACCACCGGCGCCGACTTGGCATCTATTTTTTGCAGTGGCAGCACATCCGCGGCGCCCGACTCCTTCTTCACCGTTGGCGCCGACTTAGCTTCTATTTTTTGCAAAGGCAGCACATCCGCGGCGCCCGGCTCCTTCTCTGCCGCTGCGACACAGGCATGCCCCAGGTTCTCCCGCACCGCTTTGGATTTTATGTGGGGCAGGATCTTTGCCGCCCACTGGGAATCCGCCGCCGACAGAATCCACAGCGCCGTGTCCGACGGCATGAGTCCTAGGATTTCGGCGACCTTGCCCCATTGGCCCAGGGCGCACATGTGCACTGAAAGCTTTGCCGCGAGCTGCTGTAGTGTATGTTGCTGCGGGAGAACGATCAACGAGCTCTGCGGCCGCCGATGCCAGGTTTGAAAAATGATCGCCAGTGCTTCGGGATTTACCCGTGCCCCCGCCAGAAACATGGCCACACTTTTTACCAACGCGTCGCTCAGATCGTGGTCCAGCACCATCGAAATGTATTTTTCCAATTCTAGGGCCTGCTCCATTTTCCAACTAGTTTCCGGCGTCTGGGCGGAGGGCGGCGGATTGAAAGAAAATTGCCGGGCGGATGCGGCCCGCGCCGACGAGTGCAATCCCCCATTGGGGCTACTTTCGCCCTCCTCGCGGGCCTGATAATCTAGGGGATTCATTTGCTGAAAATTTGACATGGATGTTCCTCCGGTTGGAGATCCCGCCATAGGA
>JAIRXK010000015.1 GCA_031268315.1 Puniceicoccales bacterium
TACAATGGCCCCGCAGTTGGCGAACCCGTGTATTTATCAATTTGCTATGATTCCATAGTTGATGGATTTGAATTTCTAACCCTAAGTGGCGACGGTGGCACTGACGGAATTACATTTGACGCATACTATCGCAAAAGAGCTCAATCGATCGTTTGGGCATATGATGCGGCATTGCTTCTGAAAAACGCCAGCAACGGTGCGATTAACGGTGCGTAAGTCTTCGCTGTCGAAGGCTTTTGCGTTGAATGTGCCCCCAAAAGGGCATAAATTTCCATCCGCTTCCAATAAAAAATACGGGAAAGCGTTGGCATTACCCTGATCATATCACCCTAAAAAATTAAAAGGGAATCCAAAAAAGCATTTATGCGATCGGGGGACTTGCTGCATTGGATCGTGCCAGCCTTACTGACTATGATTTTTACTGCAATTATCGGAGTAGTGGAAGTATAATTTTGTCGACGGCATGCGTTCCATTATTTATTGGCTGAACGGCGCATTACACGTAAAAATAATTCAAGGCATGTACCCAATCGATTTGCGCGCCATGCCGCTTAGCGAAATATGGGACTAAATTTTGCAGCTTTATTGGCAGCGTGCAGTTCATACGAAAATTTTTTACTTTTTTCGAAAAGTCTTTTTGTCCTTTCGGTGAAAATATTAATTTTCATGTCGTATATTGTTCCTTGGCGAAGATGGGAATTAAGTGCAGACAATAGCTCCTTATTATTAGCATCATCACTGCAATAAACAGCCGAGTATATCCGCTGAAAATCTCCCCATTTAAATTTTCCAAAGTCAATGTCTTCAGCTGACATTATTTCTACGTCCGTCCACTTTGCGTCCTCTGCATACATTCCACGCACAATGGTACTAAGCGTGCCGCGATATTTTTCCATCGTTTCGAGAACTTTTGGACATTCGGCCAGGAAAATACCATCTTCTTCGATAAAAAGCGGCATGTAGCTGGGAGCATTTCGCGCGATGAAATTTAAAACAGAATCTTCACTGTGCTCGTTTTGTATGACATAGTCTATGGTGAAAAGAATTAACATATAGGCATTATGGTACCAATACAAACTAAACCCATGCGAAGCGCAAATTCTCTCGATATCCCCCTCAAATTTTCCACAATCTTCAATCACCTGTAGACCATTAATTTTAATATCAGCGCATCCTTTAATTTTTTCTTTATATTTTCCTATGAATCCACTCAATTGTTGGCATTCGTATACACTACACATGGAACTTGCAGCACTACATGGAATGAATATTTTCCCATTTGAAAGATGCACAATATCTTCGTATAGATGGAAAACAACATCGGAAAGTATAAAGTCCGCCAACACCAACTCACTTATTTGTTTCCCTTGGTCCGCTGGATGCATCAGCGATGTCAGCAAATCTTTTAGATAGATTTGTTTAATAAAGGGAAATGCCTCTTCGAGTGTCTTTTTCCCAAGAATTTGAATGCGCCCATAGACGGATAGCAATGCATCGGCCACCGCATCGGAACAGCTGGTGCTATATTCTATCATAAAGGCATGACTAGCCCGCACTGACTCGATGATTTCATGCCACTCACTCTCCATGTGAAGCGAGTTAATCAATCGTTCGATGCAATTTACAATCTCTTCGGCAATTTGCGCGTAATGCTCATGCTCGATCATTCCTTGGATGGCCTTTGCCATGGATCTAACTTCTTCCTTTTTTTCCTCAGACAATGGCTTCTTTACTTCAGCATTTTCGGATGATATTTCTCCACTATCGTGAAAATCTTCAAGGCCTCCGAAATCAGTACTGGGCTCTTTGGGAATATTAACGTCATCGGAATGCTCGCTCAATTTTTTGGGAATGCTCTCTTCTTCATTGCCATTCATTTTTTCATTTTTTTGCAGTTGGGCCCTAGGCGATGCCATCGCATAGAAAATGCAAAATGCACTTAAATTGAGCAAAAAAAAAGCCACCGAAAGCACATAGGGCCACGCCGAAACCGAAAAATACTCCCAATAGAGACGTCGCCAAAATCGCAGATATGCTAACGATTCCCGCCTGTAATTTGTGTCCAGTAACACCATCTATCACGTAGCCGACGAATAATCGCGCTGCAGATGAACCGCCATTTGATGGGCACACTTCCAATTTTGACACGCACGTATTTTCTCTAAATTTTTCCAAATGGCAAGAAAAAACTACTAGAATGATCAGTCGCATTTTTGCAAATTTTATCGCAGAGCATGCAAATGACACTAGGCATTTAGTATGGCGTCACACAATTCATCCAATGTGATGCGCCACGGTTGATTTATTAGTCAACTTCCTTGGGCCATGACAAAGTAAATTTCCAAACAGCTCATAGGCTATGGAACTTGCACAATTTAGATGATGCACTTTAAATTGTGTGATATAATACTCAACCATTGTCGTTGATCGGCCCTGCTTGAAAAATAGAAATATTTCATTCTTCAGATGTGAAAAAAATGGTACAAGGACATGTTTTTACTTTACACAAGTCAAAACTTCAGCCAGGTTTCGCCGTGGAGGTTTGAATATGACTGAAAAAGTGACAGAGGTAGGCCCGAATAATGCCGGAAGCGGCGATGATTTGACACCTGGAACCGTTGGAACCAACGGTAAAAGGAGCACGGAAACGGCGGTGACTAGCCATGTCTCGGCAGAGTTTGTGCTAACGCAAATGCTCGATTCTCTCAACGCAAAGGCGGCGCGCTGGAATAGATGTCTCGGCTCGGAAGACCTTTCGAAAGAAATGGAGGCAAGAGCCTATGGGAAACTAGACGAGATCGACTTCGCCAGACAGAATGTCTTTCTTCTAGGAGCCGTTAGTCAATATGAGACAGCGGCCATTGCGAAATTTAGGGTAACACTGCAGGAGTACATGCTCCTGAATGACAGCAACACAGCTGAAGAAAGGCAAAGTCTGTGCAGGGAATTGTCCTCGCTGCGAAGAGACATAAAGGAGGAAACCGCTGCTTTGGCCGAAAGCAGAACACGGGCGGAAAAGGCGGATGCTTTGAGTAGGGAAGAGGCTGCAAAGCAAGCCGTTGAAGCGACAAAGCGGGCTGCCGAAGAGGCGAGACAGGCCGCAAAGGAAACTGAAAAAAAAGATGAGGAAGTAAAGCGGGCTGCCGAAGAGGCGAGACAGGCCGCAAAGGAAACTGAAAAAAAAGATGAGGAAGTAAAGCGGGCCGCCGAAGAGGCGAGACAGGCCGCAAAGGAAACTGAAAAAAAAGATGAGGAAGTAAAGCGGGCCGCCGAAGAGGCGAAACAAGCTATCCTAGAAACGGCGAGAAAAGACGAGGAAGTAAAGCGGGCTGCCGAAGAGGCGAGACAAGCTGCAAAGGAAACTGAAAAAAAAGACGAGGAAGTGAAGCGGGCTGCCGAAGAGGCGAAACAAGCTGTCCTAGAAACGGCAAGAAAAGACGAGGAAGTGAAGTGGGCCGCGGAAAAGACTAGACAGGAAGAGCTGAGGGTGCAAATTGAAACGCTGAGGAGGCAACAGGAGGAACTAAAAGTAGTGCAAGGAACAAAGACCGTTGCGCTGTTGGAAATACAAAGAAATTTGGCAATATGCCAAACGAATGCAGCTAACATGGCAACGGCGTGGGACAGGCATGCGGCCAGAAGTTGGATTGGCCAGCTCTTTTTTAGTGACGCCGAATGATGAAAATATTCAAATCGTTGAATGAAGGATGATCAAATGAATGTGAATGGTAATTTTAAGGCAGGCCGTCGGCCCGATGAAATTCAAGAAAATAGTGAAAGGGCCGTGGTTCCATATACTTGCCATGGTCGGCAAAATGCTCCTGCCAGGTGCGTGGATATGAGCGATGAAGATTTGCCCGCCGGAAGTGGCAACTCAAGGACCATCGCACCGCGCGTGATCGTAGTCATTGACGATGAGGATTGGAAACAGTACAATGACATACGCAATGGGCGCGTGATGGACGGCCCTGGAAATAGCAGGGCTTCAAGGTCATTGATAGCCATATTGGCCCTCATATGGGAAGAAGAATGCGAATACATCACCGATCGATTATACGCTTTAGAGAAAGAGGGATATACATATTTCCAAATTTTTCAAATTATTGAGCAGGAAATCAAAGAGCGAGAACCCGCCCTCAAAGCGGAAAGGGCCGAAAGGGAGAGATTACTTCGTGATCCGGAAACGCGCAAAAACATACAGATAAGAACCTGCCATGAGGCGTTAATGGTTCATCTTTTTGAGCAAAATGAAAGGCAAGATGCCTACGTGGAACAAGCGCGAGAAAAAACGAGAAAAGCTGTAGAGGAAACGAAAAAGGCTATAGAAATGACTGCGCTAAAAGAGCAGGCTGTAAGGGAAATGAAAAAAACTAGGGAAAGAAACGAACAAATGGCGATACATGCGCAAACAATGGCTGCGCCAATGCAGAAAAGTGATGCTAAGCAATCGAAGTTGGCAGATATTCAGCGGGAAAATAGACAGCTGGAAGAAGAATTAAAAAAAATGCAGCAGTTGATTGCAGATTCAATCGAAGAAATCCAACAGTTTCAGCCAGATATATCCATCCCAATAGAAGAAGCCGAGCAAGTAGACGTGGAAACAGTAAATACCAGTAAGAATGATGCAGAGAGGAGGCAAAGTAGAAGAGTTCACGGACAAGGAAATCAACCACCGAAAATGAATAAGTCTAGTGTGAAAGGGCAGAATTCAGAATCGGAGCCCAGCTGTTTTTTCGGATAGGGGTAGCCGCTCGAAATATCTTTGCTGCTATCCGCCGTTGGCTTGGAAAAATTTTCACGAGAAAAGACAGATAGGCAAATGGCGGAAAGGTGCGATGGATTCGTCGCATTGATTCGCAGCAGCGGGCAGGGTTTATTAGTGCTTTTGCCCGCGTCGATCGGTGAGCGAAACTTTATTCGCGCTTGAATTATTTCGACGAAATTCCATTGAATTTCGTAGGAAATGCAACCGACGTGAATTGACACCGCCGCAAAGCGGCGGCGTTAGTGGATGGCTGGGCTTTGCCTGGACTCGTTTGCTCTTTCTAATTTTTATCTAATCGCCTAATCTCAACGAAGCCGTGCTCACATATGTGCGCAATCTTACCCATTTATTCCTCTTGCTTTAGGAGTAAAGATAGTGCTTATTGTGTTGACATATAGCGAAATAGCTCCAAGGCGATGCGCTGGAAGGATGGCTGGGCATAGCGACTTCCCCAGGCGATGCTGCCGTCGCTGGCAGGGCTGTCAATGACAACGGTAATGACGTACCTGGGATCCCGAGATGGAAAAAACCCCGAGCAGGAGGCAATGTGCCGATCATGGACGTAGCGGCCGTCGATAATTTTTTGAGTTGTTCCCGTTTTAAAAGAAATTGAAAATGGAAATTCATTGGAATACTTTGAATTCTCCATGATGGATCGGATGGATTGAACGGTTTGTTTTCCGAGCACCTGGCGACGAATAATGGGCTTCAATAGCATATCATTACCTCCCCTTGGAAGGTCGCCATTGAGTGTCGCTACTTTTCCAAGCACCAGCGGAGTAAGCAGGTACCCGCCCGATGCGAGAACGGACATGGCCATGTGCATTTGCATTGGAGTAACGCCGATGGCATGGCCCATGGGCATGCGGGTAATGGTTAGGCCATCCCAGAGATGGGGCGGCCGCAGTATGCCCGCCAGTTCGCCGTCGAATCCATAGCCGGCTTTTTCTCCAAATCCGAATGCGCGAACGTAGGAGTAGAATCGCTCCTTGCCCAATTGAATGGCTATTTGTGCCGACCCACGATTGCTCGACTGACGTAGAATTTCGATGAGGGTTAGTGTCCCAAATGCACTGTGATCCTTGGGAAGAGAATATTTCTTGCCGCCATACTCATAGAACGGCCTGGAACAGTCAAAGGTGGTTTGCGGGCGAATAATGCCCTCCTCCAGGCCGGCGCATGCGGGAACAATTTTAAATACGGATCCCGGCTCATAGACGTCCGCGATTGCGCGATTGCGCATGCAATCCATGGGAAACTGACCGTAATTATTGAGATCATAGTTGGGAATGCAAGTCAGCGCGAGCAACTTTCCAGACTTTGCCTCTGTGATGATGGCCACGGCAAATTTTGGGTGAAAATTTTCCATAATTTGTCCCAGTTCATTTTCCACTATTTTTTGAATGGCGATATTGAGATTGAGGTAGACATCACAGCCGTCCACGGCAGGAATATTGCGACTGCGATACTGCACCAGTTCCTGGCGTTTACCGTCCTTTTCGGAAATAATCCATCCGTCCTGGCCGCTGAGAAAAAAATCTGCAAATTTTTCCACTCCGCAGCACGCTATGCTTTCCCTGTTTACAAATCCGATAACGTGGCATGCGCTGCTTCCCTGCGGATAAAAGCGTTGAAATTTTCGATTCCCATAGACGCCCGGTAATTTTAAATTTAAGATGCGCCGGTAGGTGGACTCTGAAATTCCATCT
The DNA here is from genome assembly GCA_031268315.1 of Puniceicoccales bacterium. Lineage (GTDB taxonomy): Bacteria > Verrucomicrobiota > Verrucomicrobiia > Opitutales > JAIRLM01 > JAIRXK01. Next base: position 6,475 of record JAIRXK010000015.1, read on the forward strand.
GCCAATTGAATCCACCTCAGGTGGGGAATTGTTTCAAGGCGCTCCCGCCACCGTTCCATGATGGATTCCACCGAAATGCCCAGCTGATCGGCCAGGACGGCCATCGTTGCCTGCACGTCTTTTCCCAAAAGTGCACGGGGATCAACCCCAACCTCAAGGGTGGGAACAGTGATAGCCAGGGCAACGCCATTGCAATCGTAGATATTTCCTCTGCGCGCCGCCGTGGTATCAAAAAATGTGCGCGTCCGGCTGACGGAGCCCAGCCGCGATTCTTCGGGGAATAGCATGAGATAGGTCAGGCGGTAGGCCAAAATTCCAAATAGCATCAAAATGATTCCCAAAAGGAACAGCATTCTCCACCGTCGTTCCCGCAGCATGCGAAAAATATTGGGAAAGAATGGCTAAAAGGCAATGGCAGAGTCGGACCTTGGGCATCTCCAGGGACAAATGCAACTATCTTCAATGAAATGCGCCGGCATTTTTATGAAACATGGCCGAGAAAGTCCTCCACTCCATAGAGCCGTGGGACATGGGTACCGCCGGTAAGTTGCCGTGCGATCTCCAGAGCACCCTGAGCATAGGCATGGCGATTGGATGATTCATGGGCAATGCGCAATTGTTCATGATTGCCAAGGAATAGCACCTCATGCCGGCCACCGCCCACGCCGCCGCCTCGAATGGAATGTATTCCAATTTCCTTTCCCCGCGCCCGATCTATGCAGTGGCGCCCATGGAAAATGTCACCGCCGCCGCCCTCGAACACATGGGCGGCGGCTTCTAATATTAGGCGCGTTGACCCACTGGGAGCGTCCTTTTTATTCCGATGATGGCATTCGATGATTTCCACGTCAAAATCCGGCGCCAGTTGCCGGGCCACCTCGGCGATGCAGCGGCGAAAGATGGCAAATGCAAAGGAAAAATTGCTCGACCAAACGACGGGGATTTTCCGTGATGCCTCTTCCATGCGTCGATGCGCTTCATCTGCGAGTGCCGTTGTCCCCGAAAGAAATGGAATGGAACGGTCCAGTGCGATGGAGAGAGCCGACAGCAATCCGTCACTGCTGCTAAAGTCTATCACCACATCACCCCCCTGCACCGTCCCATCCCTGCCGATGGGAATGGTGAAAAAATTCATTTCCCTTGCCAATTCGGTGACGGCCCTTCCCATCCGTCCCGCCGCCCCCTGCAGAAGAATTTTCACTGACGCAGTTCCTCCAACAGCTCGCCGATTGGCCGTCTGCGACTGTTTTCAACTGCCCTGAGAAGGGCCGTTGCAAACAGAGTTTCCGCGGACAGAGAAAATGGCAAAGCGCGCTCGCAGTCACCCAAGACCTGAAGCAGCGCAATGATTTGTGACTGCTGTGAAAATGGCTTGCCGATGGCAAGGAGCAGTCGGCGACGTAGCTCCGCATTGATATCAACCATGGCACGAAAGAGATCGAGATGCTCCGCCTCCCATTTCGAGGAAATGCGTAGAATTTCTTCTAAATCTCTCTGGAGCACTGCATCCACAATGGATTGAATGGCAACTGCACTGGGAATTGCGTACATGGAAAGCACATCCTTCTCCCGGATCGTTTGTCCGCAGAAAGTGGTCATCTGCTCAAAGATGGACTGGGCATCCCGCATTCCTCCCATGGCCAGACGGCCTATGGCATCGGCGGCGGCCGGTTCTAGTCCGATCCCCTCCAGGCTGGCAATTTCCCGAAGTTTTTTCACAATTTGCTCCTGAGAGATGGGGCGAAATTGAAAGCGTTGGCAGCGAGAAAGAACCGTTTCGATGACGCGGTGCCCCTCCGTGGTGGCAAAAATGAATTTCACATGGGGTGGAGGTTCTTCCAGGATCTTGAGCAGCGCATTAAATGCCGCGTTGCTCAGCATGTGAATTTCATCAATGATGAAAATTTTATGGCGGCATTCAATGGGCGCATAGATACACTGCTCGCGCAGATTGCGCACTTCATCCACGGAATTGTTAGATGCACCGTCAATTTCAATCACATCCATGTGGGTTCCCCGCCAGATGGCCGCACTAATTGCATCTTCCGAGTCAAAGTGAATCGACGGTCCCCCCCGTGCGTTGATGGCCATAGAGAAGAGCCGGGCCAGCGTTGTCTTTCCCGTTCCGCGCGGACCGACAAAGAGGTAGGCATGGGCAATGCGTCCCCGCTCAATGGCATGGGTGAGGGTTTGTAGAATATGATCCTGCCCGATGACCTGATCGAACGTTTTTGGCCGATAGCGGCGAGCGATTACTTCGTAGTTTTGCTCGTTCATGGAAATTTCCTAGCAGCACTTGGATGGCTTGCAACCCTTTATGAAAATTGCTTAAAAAAATTTTCGCTGGGCGGTAAAACAAAAAATAAAAGTTGCATTATAGGAGATTTTCCACAATATAAATTTATGGTGCCAATAGGTGATGCCACTGTGCCACGCGATGAAGGGGCGATTGCAAATAGCTCTGCGCTTCCAGGCAATCCACCATACTCCCTTATTGTGATTACACTTTCAACCCTGGGAGTTGTTGCGTTCAGCGCAGGTGCGTGTATGCTATGGGGAAATTTACCCGCTGTGATCTTTTGTATCATCGCAGCTGTAGTTTGCATTGCCATCGACATCTGCCTCATTTCCCAAGCTTTAAAGCAATTGGACAATTCCAAGTCAGCGGAAAAGCAAGAATCTGAGCTCTTCGATGAAAATCAAAATCATGCATCTAAAAATAGTAATTTGCGCTCACAGCCTCATTTCATAACCGCCACTCCTCAAGAAGAACGGCAAAAAAACGGAAGATACATTCAGCACTTCGGCAAAAATCAAAATCATGCGTCTAAAAATAGTAATTTGCGCTCACAGCCTCATTCTATACCCACCACCCCCCAAGAAGAACGGAAAAAAAACGGAAGATGCATTCAGCACTTTGACGAAAATCAAAATCATGCATCTAAAAATAGTAATTTGCACTCACAATTTCAGGCAACTAATTTAGCGAGCATCATCGCAAAAGGAAAACAACCGAAAAAAGGAAAATACGTTCAGCGCCCCAGAGAAAATCAGAATCATGACTTTAGTGTAATTAACCCAATTAATCCACAGGTGGATAGAGGTTTACAAAAATTAAACACACAAAATAATCAAGAAAATCGGAAAATAATAGAGTACGTGTACGGAAGCGATGATGCTACAATTCAACAGGACAAAACTCTGAATGGATTTGGGGAAAAAATTGATGAACTTGTTAGCACATTTCAAAATGTAAATGACCAGAAAAGCTACAGTGAATTTAAAAATTTGCTTAGTTCCACTAAAAAGCATATTAGCAACATGGGTATGCATGGGAATAAACTTACCATGATCTATGAAAATAGATTGCTAGCTTTATTATGTAATGCTGAATTGCAATTCGCAATAATGGATAATTTATGCAAAAATCATGGCTCCTTTGAATTGAATTTAAAAGAAAATAGCATAGTAGATAAAAATATCAGTTGCATCGCCAATGGCTTGCCGCTGGCAAAACTCATCAAACTGATTAGAGCCGCTACCGTCGACATGGAAGGTGATAGTGAAACAACACATAGCTACGAAAGTGTATGCAAAGCAATTAACACATTTAAAGAAAATTATAAGAATCTAAAGTATCCGATGAGAATTTTTGTTCAAAATTTCGAAGTGGTAATACCGAGTAGCAACTTTATCAATACTTCTGTCATAAGTTTATTGGATGAAATCTCTAAGGCATTTAATAATCGCGACTTCAAGAGTATTAAGATATCGCTTACGCAAATTCTGAAATCCATATCGCTTTCAAGTATAATAGATTATTCAATTTGTTGTGCTAAAATTATGGACATACAGCATATATGCACAGATGATATCAGTAAATATAGCATTGCATCAAATTTAATATTGCTAGCAACTTTTTTTAATAACGTGCGAAACATCATATGTTGGAATACAGATCATCCCAACCAAAACCAAGACAGTAACACCGCAATAATGGCCGTAATTAATGAAAAAACAAACTCTATCACTAGTATGTTAAATCTTTTTGAACCACCTTCAGAAGAAGGGAAAATAGATATAACTACTACAGAAGGAGGAAGATCTATTTTTGAAATATTCACAGACTTTTGTGCTACTGATATAAATTCAAACAATGGTGATTTACCAAATTCCATCAACTCAATATTACATTATATAAATCAGTCCATGAATCTTAGCAATAATATACTCGATGAGCTCGCCAGTAGGAAAAATAGTAATGCGGGAGGTGATATATCTCAAATTTAAATGGTTTGGCACTGACGCGATCAATTTTGAGTTAAAAATTGTCTTTTTTTAATTTCTACATAGACACCGTGGAACGTGTGAAATTTCTAAACACTGCGCCCCCTATGTGGGAGAAGTAAAAGCCCTCCTTGTTCCCCATGCTTCCAGGAAATATTGCAGAGCGATTGCATTCGCATCCCATGGACAAAGTGGCAAGCAACACCTGGAATGCGTTTTTATCCTCACCGATAATCACTGCATTGGGTGGTAGATCGCAGAGTTGCCATCCCAGATTTTGACAAATTCAAAGTTCCCAATTGCGAATTTCCCGTGGATAATTCCGTTTGCTGCGCACGAATTTTTGGCAAAGCAATTGCGGGCAAATGTCTACTGATCATCAGCAGTGATCTCTCGCACTACCTGCCGGCGAATGCTGCGCAACGCTATGACAATAAAACTATCGGACATCTGCTGGGTGGAGCATTTCCACCGAGGGAAAATTGCTTAAAAAATTTTCGCTGGGCGGTAAAATAAAAATAAAAGTTGCATTGGGAGAGATTTTCCCCACCATAACCCCTATGGTACAGGTGGGTGACAGCATTGCACTCCCGCATGCATAGATGGAAAAACTGTTAAGGGCAGTGCTGCGCCTCCAACAAAGCCACCGTATCCCTATGTCTACGTAGCACTTTTATCTATAGGAATTATTGCACTTGGCGTGAGTGCAGGTTTGCTGTCCGGAAGTTTACCGGCAATGCTCTTTTGCATCATCGCAGTCACAACCTGCGTCGCCATCGACATTTACTTTATTTTTCAACGTCTAAACCAACAAAACGTTCCCAATCCAGCGGGAAAAGAAAAATCAGTAAATCTCGGATTGGGCACGGATCAAAATTTAGAATTCGAGATAATTCAATCGAATAATTCCAATGGGGATGAAGGTCAAAGCTTAAAATCTAAGATAATCCAACTCAACGATCCCGAGCCGAGCAAAGATCAAAACTTAAAATCTAAGGTGATTAACTCAGATAATTCCACTCAAAATGAAGAGAAAAAATTAAACCGTGAACCAGACGATTCAGCTTTAACATCCGAGATAATCCAACTCAACAATCCAGAGCCGAGCAAAGATCAAAACTTAAAATCTGAGGTCATCCAACTTAGCAATTCCAATCGGAATGAAATGGAAAAATTAATCCCTAAGCCAGGCAAACCTAAAGTACCGGAAAGGCAAGATATTTCAGCGGATGAAATGATAGAGTACAAATTTAACGATGCCACCATTCAGCGACACACTATTTTGAATGGGTTTAAAGAAAAAATCGAGGAACTTGTTAATGCATTTAGGAATGCAAATGATTCGGAAAGCTACAATAGTTTCAATGAATTGTTGCAAAATGCTAGAGATTTTTTTTCCAAAGAAATGGAAACAGATGATGAAATTGTCTCTATCTATAAGCATAGGTTATGTGATTTATTAAACAGCGCAGAATGCCAATTAGATATGGCAAATAAATTAGCTGGTACAAGAAATGATATTAGACTTGCATTTAAAACGAATTCTAGTTTTTCGAATATAATTATAATGAGCAACAACATCAACCGCATCGCTAATGGCGTGCCACTGATGAATCTCATTACTTCAATTAGAGCTGCCACCGTAGACATTGAAAATGATAAAGATGAAAAAAATAACTATGAAAATGTTTTTGATGAAATTATAGATTTTATTCATAATTACAGTCAATTGCAATATTCAATGAGTATTTTTATTCAAAATTTCGAAGTGGCTATACCGAATAGGGACTTTCTTTCTGCTCTTGCTATAGATTTAATGGAATATATTGCTAATGCATTTCGATCTAATAGCAATAGCGCCGATATCAGTGGATTGCTTACAACAATATTGGAGCGCTTACTATATTCATGCTTGCTTAATTATCTAAGCGATTACGTTAAAATTACGAAGACTGCGAATACGACATTAGGAATTAATATTGTATCAAATTTACTATTACTGAAAAACTTTTTCACAAATGTGCAAGCGTTTAAGAGTGACCACATAATAACTAACGACAACTACGAGGAAACAAAAAATAAAATTCAGCAATTAATAAGTCATATTCATAATGCATTAGCGTGCTTTGGCGAAAATGACATAAGGCAAAATTTAAAAAACCTAGGATGGAAAGAACATTTTATGAATTCGCTATTTTTGGAAGTTTGGGATGGCGAAGTGAACTGCGAGAATTATAGCTTACCGTGCGACATTAGTTGGATAGTTAATTATATGATTCAATACATGCCGATTTCAGAAACTACAAAATGGGATGTCGCAAATTTAAGAGATAAACTTACCTCATGCGAAAATCAAAAAGATATATTTCAGTTTTGAACGATTGAAGACCGGCGCAGTCAATTTTGAATTGAAAATTGTCTTTTTTTTAATTTTTACATGGGCACCATGGACCGTGTGAAATTTCCGAATACTGCACCTCCCTATGTGGGAGAAGTAAAAGCCCTCCTTGTTCCCCAGGCTTCCCGGAGATATTGCGGAGCAATTGCATCCGTATCCCATGGGCAAATTGGCAAGCAACACCTGGAACGCGTTTTTATCCTCACCGATAATCACTGCATTGGATGGCTAGACCGCGGAATTGCCATTCCGAATTTTGACAAATTCAAAGTTCCCAATTGCGAATTTTCCGTGGATGATTCCGTTTGCTGCGCATTGGAATGCCATGGTCCGAAAATCTTTTCCCGCAGAACCGATGCTTTTTTCGAAAATAACATCACAACGCAGCTGCCATTTCTGGCGAAGCATGCCGGGCCTGCCACAGTGCAACTGGTACCCATGATTTTTCAAGGAACCGACCCCGAAGAGCGGAAGGAGGTCGCCGAATTTTTGGCAAAGCAATTGCGAGCAAATGATCTACTGATCATCAGCAGTGATCTCTCGCACTACCACCTGCCGGCAAATGCGGCAGAGCGCTATGACAATAAAACTATTGGACATCTGCTGAGTGGAACATTTCCGCCGGGGGAAAATTGCCTCTGCGAGCCGGAATCCACGGATTGTTTTCTCACTCTTGCGCAAAAAATGGGTTGGACTGCACACTTTCTCGCCTACGGCCATTCCGGACATGTGGATGGCTTTGCGGACGAAGTGGTTAGCTATGGAGCGATGGCATGGAGCACGGCGCCGATGAAACTCCCAGTGGATGCATTGGAAGCGCTGGAAGATTTAGCATTGCAAACCATTCATCGGCGATTGCACGGCGATTTTCCTCCGGATATCGGTCCACTGTGCAGACAATTTCCTCAGCTCCATGCCAGGCAAAGCGTCTTTGTCACACTGAAAAAACAGGGTCAGTTGCGCGGTTGCATCGGATCCCTTGGAGATTTTTCCAATACAATTGGCGCAGGCATAGTGCAACACGCCATCGATGCGGCCTTCCACGATGATCGCTTTTCGCCAGTCATCGCCGATGAATTTTCGCAATTGTCGGCCGCTGTGTCCATCCTATCATTCCCACGCCCACTCCAACTGTCACCGTCCCAGTGGGTTGACCACCTGGGAAAAACACACCCAAAACCGGGGGTGATTCTGGAAATCAACGGCCGCAGGTCCACATTTTTACCGGAGGTGTGGGAAGTTTTTCCCGATGGTGGAGCATTTTTGGCTGCCCTCTGCGAAAAACAGGGATCTCCGGCTGAAGCCTGGCGTCAGCAGAAAAATGTGCGCCTCCTTACCTATGAAACCCAACACTCCTGTGGCAATCGACGCGACGGCGGAGATTGATCGGTCATAGATAGGTGCGCGATTTTTCGAAAATCGGCAAAGTCTATGGCGTGGCCAATTCCCTTAGCATTTCATCCAAAAATATGGATTCCTGCTCCTCACTTTGGCTAATAATTTTCTCGAATATGCGTACGGTAGTTTTCTGAATGGACAGAAGCTTGTCCACCGTAAATGCATCTGTGTTTTTTACGATGCGCAGCAAATACCAGGGATTTTGGGAGTACAATGAGAGATTTGTTCTATTCTCTACGCCATCCAATGGGGAAATTCTCAGCAATTGAATATTTTTTTGAAGCCTCTGCTTCAGCGACGTATGGGAACCTATGCCCATGACCTTCAATTGCAAAAGCGTGCGATTTCTGCCCTGAAATGCGGCGATGAGAGTGCGAACATCGCCCTTTATTGCAAAGTAATACTCAACCAATTCGCAAAACTTTTGCGCCCTGCGCTCGTAGAATGCCTCCAGCGGTTCAAAGAAATTTTCCTCCAGTCCCCGGCAGGTCAAATAGGCAATGGTGTCGGCATCGATGGGTGTCTTTCCGTCGTCATAGAGCTGCAATTTTTCCAATTCGGTGTCCATGATGCGCAAATGGCCGCCAACTTTTCGAAGGAATAGTTCCCCCAATTGATGTGACATATGCAGATGTCGCCTCCTTATCTCTCCATGGAAAAAATTTTCTACGGTCACCCGGTCTTCCTTCGGAATTTCGTGGACAATGCATTCCTTTGTCAATTGTTTGAAATATTTAAGTCGCCGATCCACATTCTGGGAAGAAATGATGCAGGGGACTGACACGGTGCGGATGCGGGCGAGGAGTTGAAAGATTTCGTCGACATATTTTTCATTTTCTTCCGCCGGCGCCTTCTCTACGAATGCAAGGGAACGGATCCACAGAACCTGACGTCCGCCGAACAGCGGCGGCGTTGCAACGGCTTCACGCAACAATTGTATGAATTTGCGGTAGGCCTCGGCGCTGCTGCCAAGGTTTCCGGAGAGAGTGTCCGTTGGCGCCGTTCCCCAGGATTTCTCGGCGAGCTCATGCACCCTCCGTTCAATGAGAAACTCACTGGATCCAAAAACAAAATTAATGTCCATCCGTCGCAGAATTATGCGCCAATTTGAAACCGAGAAAACCTCACCAAGCGAATGTTTTCGCCGATTTTACTGACCATTTCTCTGATGAGATCTTCGATGGTAATGTCTGGATTTTTTACGAACGGCTGCTTGGTGAGACACATGGACGCGTAGAGTTTTTCCAATTTTCCCCGTACGATTTCTTCCACGATCTTGTCCGCTTTTCCCTGCGTCTGGCTCGCCGCAATTTCACGCTCATTTGCAAGCACATCCGGTGGAATAAACTCCGGGCTTAGATATGTGGGTGCCGCAGCAGCAATGTGCATACAAATATCATGGGCAAGTGCGACAAATTGCTCATTTCTGGCAACAAAATCCGTTTCACACTGAATTTGCAGCAGCACGCCAATGCGTCCTCCCGTGTGAATGTAGGATTCGATGCGCCCCTCTTTTACCTCCCGTCCATCCTTCTTCGCCGCGTCGGAAACGCCCTTCTTGCGCAGCAGTGTGACGGCTTCTTCGACGTCGCCATTGCACTCTGCCAGGGCATTTTTGCAATCCACCATGCCCGCTCCGGTCAATTCTCGCAAGTCGCCCACCATTTTTGCCGAAATTTTCATATTTGCCTCTTCCGTATTCTATTCATCCATTTCATTTAATTTTAATCGATGCTGGGAATTTTGCCCTCATCATTCCTAATTTCGAAACCTGGAGCCTGCGTCGGCACTTCTCCACCATCGGGAGATGTCAGACGAACCTCGGGATCGATGCCTATGCTTTCCGGATTAATCGGGGCAGAATTTTTCTGCGTCTGCCGAAGAGATCTTTTCTCTAGCCCGCGGAAAACGGCCGCCTCTATTACTTTCATGAGTATTTGAATGGATCTCACCGAATCATCATTCCCGGGAATCGGAATTTGCGCCAGCGATGGGTCCGCATTACTATCGGCAATTGCAATGACAGGAATTGAGAGTTTCCGTGCCTCATTAACTGCAATTATTTCATTTTTGATATCGACGACAAAGAGGGCACCCGGGACACCATTGATATCGAGCAACCCTTCGAAATTTCTCTGCATGCGCACCATATTGCGGCGGAGGGCCGACGCTTCTTTGTTGTGCATCTGGTCGATTTCGCCCTTCTCTTCCATGCGCAGAAGACGCTTATATTTCTGCAGGCTACGATTAATCGTTGAAAAATTTGTCAATGTCCCCCCGAGCCAGCGCAGTGCACAGTATGGCATGCGTACATTGCGAGCAACTTCGCGGATGACCTCGCGTACCTGCTGCTTGGTTCCGACGAACCAGATCGTCTTCCCGCCAGCAACCAAATTTTCAATGAATTGGCTCGCCTTTTTTAGCTGGGATAGCGTCTTTTCCAAATTAATAATGGAAATGCCGTAGCGATTATCATAGACGTAGGGCTTTGATTTTGGATTCCAGCGCTTAATTTGGTGCCCAACGTGGACACCCGCCTGGAAAAGTTCCTGTGCCGTAATTTGATCCATAGTAGCCTAATGCTCCATACCCAAAAATTCATTCGGGCCTAGGATGAGTAATTTTTTACTTATAAGTTAATAATGCGGCAATCGAACCATCGACTCACCGGCAGCAGAATTACCTCTTCCCAGCGGAAAGCAAGTATTTTTAAATTTTTTTTATTCTTTTTGCGACTTTCAAAATATCCCCCGGCGACTAGCAGCGGGGGATCGGCATTTTTAAATTTTAACCTCCGCAGGGTTTACTTGTAGCTGATCGGAAGCAGATCGCTTGAATCCTCAAGCGCCGTCTTTATTTCAGGCGTGTGAGGTCCTTGTGGGCGATTGGTTTCTCCTGCATTTTTCCTCGATTGACCCTTGTTTTCAAACTGAGTCTCATCTCTTTTTTCTGAAAAATCATGCTGTATCCGCATGTGCACAGATGGGCTTAGCGCCCTCTTTTGGGAACCAGCCGCTTCAGGATGAATCGTTTTTACAAAGTCCGGTTCTTCCACTGGAGATCCGGGCAATGTGTAATCCTTCCTGAGGGGCTCTGCCACTTTCACTTCATTGACTTTATTCGACATAGTACATGTTCCTCCGCGCTAAATTTATCTTATTTTTTGCAGATTTAAATAAAAAATTTTAAAAATTTTCACGGGAATCGGAAAATACTTTTCTTTCCAAAATTCATCCGCAAACGTCCACGCACTTGCCGTCAATTTGCAGCGATTTCTTTCCTGTCCAAGTAAAAATCCTCAAATTTTCCACCACTTTCGCCCGCATCTCGGTGGAGTGTTCGCAGTTGGACGGCCATAGCAATGGCATTTGCGGCAAGTAGTAGGATCGCCGGTGCAAATAAAATACTGTAGTAGGCAACGATGCCGAAGGCGGCGATGGCTGGAAATGCAATAATGCCAACGGCAACCAGAGAGCCGGCAAGGGCAAGAAGTACGGCTCCAATGGCAAGAGCAACGGTTAACGGTCGAGTAAGCGTGTGCTTCAGTCGATAGAGCAAACGGCGATTTTTTTCCTTCGAGAATTTTTTAATTTCATTGGAATTAAAATTATTTTCCGTCCTTTTATCAATTTGCTTTTCAAGGAATGCGAATTGATTATTTGTTAAATATTTCACGTTCGTACGAATTAGCAATTTGCCTGTGCCTTTATCCTCTGCGTCTTCACTAATGCTAATGGCTCTGATGCGTGTTTTTGTCAGCGATTCAAGGGTATGCTTGTTGAGGCATTGGTCACATGTCGCAACCATACGCAATTGCCCATCACTTACTTTGCCTAGTATTTCATTCTGGACATCATCGCCGACTACAGCAATATTTTGATTCATACATTTCAACTTTTCATCGTCAAATTTTACGATGAAAGCTCTAAGTAAGTTTTCTATTTCACCGGGGTCAGTAAATTTTTCAATGCGCCTTTGCGGCAACCGTGCAATTGCGTTCGCATGGCGACTCGACGCTAGGTCAATAATGGTCTTATTGGGTATGCTATCGCTGTCCAATGTCTCCCATAGAGAAAAGTGAAAGGGATTATTATGCTCCGTTGAAAGACTCACTTCTCCAGCGCCTTTGCTTCCTGCACTATCCATTTGTGTCTCACTGCTTACTTCTTGATGCAATTGAACGTGGTCTTGTTTCCCGGATTGAGATGGTAAGCGCCCGGCTAGGATCTGCGAATCAGCATTCATAATATCCTCCATACAAAGGAGATGCAATTGCCCACCATTTTGAATATAGGAGTTAACGGCGCCGCTTCCCAGAACAAGCAGCGAAGACATTGGGCCTGTTTCACTTCCATTTTTCAAGGCTAGTTGAATGACTTGCAAATCGGCATCCTTAGCAAAATCAATATTTTTTCGACTTTCATTTTCTGAGTCACTGCCTCCGAAGTCATTTACGTAGTACCTTTTTATATTTTCTGGCGTTATTGTTTTCCTATTGATATTTCTATCCCCTTTGAAGAGCGTGGCATATTTCCCATTTTCCATGAAATCAGACAGCGACTCGCACTTGGCGAGAAACGCCTTAGTAACCGCCGCATTGTTGCAGTGCAATAGGACGCCAGTGAGGAACCTACTTTTTCCGCCATTTAGGATCTCTAGGACTCCATTCACGCTGTCATCACTGTCTGCGAGCGCATTGAATTTTTCTATTTTTTGCTCAAGCCAATCTTTTTTGAAATCTTCATTATTATTGGAAAAACCGATAATAAAGTATCCAATAAATGCAATGTTTGCGTCTTTCATTAATTCACTATGGCCGTTCCTAATTGTGCAATCAATAAACTCGTTTAAAACTTTCCCGGAACTTTCATTAAATTTCGGGAAAAACTGCAGTAATTTTTGAAGTTTTTCCTCATCGGAAGATTGCGCGATGAAGCTGATAATGTTTGCGAAATTTCCATAATCTTCCTCACATTCCATGATTCCCGCCGCCATTTTTATGCACAGCCGCGAGGCTAATTTTGCCTTTGTTCCGTCAAGACTACTAATCAATGCCCTAAAAACGTCACTACCCATGCCTAGATTTTCCAATGTTTCATTTTCTTCGAGCAGTATGTTAAGCTGCTCAGGAGTAATTCCTTTTTTTAGGTCATTCGATGCATTTTTAAATAGGCCAATGAAAAGCTCCTTCGGGGTAGTTATTTCTTTAAATCTTTCCACATTGAAATTGCTGCTATTCAATTTCGGAAAGTTGGCAAATTGAGATACTTGAAGGTGCCCAATTTCATCGACACTGCCGTGCAATAAAAATCGAATGCCTATCCCATTGCCGGATTGAACTGAATCAGAGAATGCAGGAATTTGCGCAGCTTTAAACTTTTTCACCGTCTCATTTCCTAGATTGTCAACCGTTTCAACTGGAAGATTTTGCACCTGCTCGACGGACAATTTTTCAATGAGCACATCGACGCCGTCTGCTGCGAGTTTTCCTCCGGGAATTTTTTGTAGGTGAATTTCGTCGAAGCATTCTATGAATGACTTACTATTGTCATGAAATTTCAAATTGACATTGGCAAAATTTGCCAGCGTTTCTGGAGGGAATATATTTGCAAAATAATTGGGGGAGACATTCGCCTCCAGCATGGCCACAAACTTGGAACTATTATTCGCATTCCATTCTAATTTCAAATCGCAAGCTGGCATTTTATTTTCCTCTAAATAGTTCTCAGACTTACCGAGAAAATCGACGGGGAGATTTTGCCACTGGTCATTGGTCAATTTACTCCAGAAGTATTTGCGATTGGCTTTCAGTTTATATTTACTTAGAATACTTGTGAAATTTTCACTCATTAACAACTTAAAGCTGGCATCACAGTTAATTACTTCATTATTATTATTCATATCTATAGTGTTGCAATCTTTTCCGAAAATTTTATTCCACTGACACTTAATTAATTTATGCTTATTGCTTTCGCCGCTGATGCGGCTTCCTAACAATACTTCATTAGCTTCCGCTAATGGAATGAATTTGTATTGGTTTTTCCATGTGTTATTGAGTGCGTAATAATATGCTTCATCTGTAATAGAATTTTTAATTGCGCTAAAATCACTATCCGCACTAAGGCTATCACATCCCTTCGCCTCGATACATAGCATATGAAATATTGCTAGCTTCATTTCGCGATCAGTCCTACTACATTCATTAATTTGCTGTTCTATTTCTTCTAGAAGCCTTCTATCGAAGGATTTAAGTAAATTGAGCAAGTTGTTCTTAATATTTTCCTGTCCACTATTATCGGAACTATTAGTTATGCATTCATATGTAATATATTCTTTACTCACACTCGCGCATTGCACTATCATCTGGCATATTAAATTTTTTTCTATGGTAAAATCACTATTGTTATCTGTGCTATCACTATTGCTATCTGTGTTCTTACTGCGCTCCAAAAAGACCCTGTGAATCGGCACAAAACCATCGGGAGGTAAATCTGATATTTTCACTTCATTAATTTTGAAATCGCTACTCCTAACAACTTCACTGGTAAGTGCTCCAAATTGAAACTGTGCCAATTTCGCCTTACTAATGAGAAAATTCGCTCCGGCTAAAGTTAAGCTTTCGCCGGGAATTGCATGTAGCGTATCATCGGAAAAGCACATGGTAAATGGCATAGAAATTTCATCTTTTCGAAATTCCAATGCGTTATTTGCAAAAGCTGTAATCAAGTCATCTGGAAATATATTTATGAAATAATCTTGATCACTTTTTGCGCTTAGCATAAATGCGAATTTATCTTTATTATCATCGTTTAAATTCATGCTATTCTTTAATTTATTTTCTTCTGGAATGCTATTTGGATAGTTTCCACTTTTCACGAAAAATGCAATGGGAATATTCCCCCATTGATTGAAATTTATATGCCTCCAAAAATATTCTCTGTTTGCTTGAAGTGTAAAATTTTTCAATATGTCACAGAACTCACGTTCGCCAAGTAGGATTTTCAGGACGTCATCGGTGACTTCAGGATGTTGAATGCTGCCGCTATTGCCGAAGTAAATTTCCCATTGTGCTGCAGCCCATGCATTTCGATCATTATCATCAATGAATTTCGCTGCAACATCGCTGCTGCGGTCGTTTTCAAATACGGCGGCGATAAATGCCAATGAAGCTTGGCTCATTTGCCTTTTCCATATTTCTTTGAACGCATAGGCAATGGCAGTCTCAGTGATCGTTTCCCTGAGTTTATTGAGATCTGTTACACTACCAATATCATTCAACTTACGGCTTTCAATGCTTAACCGACGAAATGCGGTTTTGCTGCCTTCTTCCACTAATTTTTCTTCTATTTCTTTTAAATCGCCAACGCCTAAGTGCGAAGCTTCGTTTCCTTCAGAAAGAAGTTCTCTTATATTGGTGCTGATTGTTTGGTTATCTCCCGAACTTTCCGCATACGTAAATTCTTTATTATCGAAGTTTGTTTTTCCCAATATGCTGATGAGTAGCAATTTTTTAATGTCCTTTCCCAATTGTTGCATTACTTCGGAATTGCCACGCCCAATGAATTCCATCCAAAATACTTCGCCCATCGCATCTGAAATTTGATCCGCAGTTAATTGTCCCATTAAAAATTTCGAATTTTTAATAACCTCATCTTTCAAATTTTCACATTGCTCCGATGATAGTTTTTTAATGAGAACATTTGCGCCTTTAAGATTTAAATCATTACCTGAAATTTTTTGCAATGCTTCGTCGCTAAAATGTTCAATGAATGAAATTTTTTCGTCTTTGCCATTGGGCATATATTCCAGTTGCAAATTTGCAAATTCCGCCAGTAAATTTATCGAAAATGCGTTGTCATAATAATTCCTCTCGCACGCCGATAGCATGGCCTTAAATTTCTCAAATTTCTCCGACTTTTCAGAGTCGCTTCCGGATAACTCATAGCTTTCAAAAATTGTGCACTCAAATGATTCAGGGTAATTCCCTTGTGCACTAAGAAACTTATTCGGAATTTTATTCCACTGATCGAGTGCTAGGATTTTCCAGAAATACTCTTGGTTATTTTTCAGATTGTAAAATTCTAATACGCCCAAGAATGGTTCTTCGAATAGACCATTAAATTGCTGTCCTCCATCTAAAATAGGACTCGCATTTCCGCCGAAAAGCTTATCCCACTGTCCAATTTTCCATGCATCAATATTATAGTCGCTAATGTAATTCGAATTAATTGCCGATTTCACCAGTTCTAGTGAGGCACTTTCCGTTGAATTCGCCATCCATATTTCACTAAATGCATACTTAAGCATTTTTTCGGTAAATATTCCACTTAATTCACTTAATTTCATGCCGCAATTGATTGCCTGAACCTCTTTCACGTGCCCAATGTAAAATTTAAAAAATGCTTTTTGACCGTCTGAATTATCTTCGAGTTGGCTTTCTAAATCCTCTAAGTCATTTATGTTCATATCGCGGAATAAAATTTTTAAATTATTTACTGTTGATTCGTCTAGCGAGGCCGAAATCCACTTCGAGTAATAATTGTTCCATTGTGCTGCAGCCCATGCATTTCGATCATTATCATCAATGAATTTCGCTGCAACATCGCCGCTGCGGTCGTTTTCAAATACGGCGGCGATAAATGCCAATGAAGCTTGGCTCATTTGCTTTTTCCATATTTCTTTGAACGCATAGGCAATGGCAGTCTCAGTGATCGTTTCCCTGAGTTTATTGAGGTCTGTTACACTACCAATATCATTCAAGTTACGGCTTTCAATGCATAACCGACGAAATGCGATTTTGCTGCCTTCTTCCACTAATTTTTCTTCTATTTCCTTTAAATCGCCAACGCCTAAGTGCGAAGCTTCGTTTCCTTCAGAAAGAAGTGCTCTTATATTGATGCTGATCGCTTGGCTATCTCCCGAACTTTCCGCATATGTAAATTTATCATTATCGAAGTTTGTTTTTCCCAATATGCTGATGAGCAGCGATTTTTTAATGTCCTTTCCCAATTGCTGCATCACTTCGGGATTGCCACGCCCAATGAATTCCATCCAAAATACTTCGCCCATCGCATCTGAAATTTGATCCGCAGTTAATTGTCCCATTAAAAATTTCGAATTTTTAATAACCCCATCTTTCAAATTTTTACATTGCTCCGATGATAGTTTTTTAATGAGAACATTTGCGCCTTTAAGATTTAAATCATTACCTGAAATTTTTTGCAATGCTTCGTCGCTGAAATGGTCAATGAATAAAATTTTTCCGCCTTTGCCATTGGACATACATTCAAGTTGCAAATTTGCAAATTCCGCCAGTAAATTTGTCGAAAATGTGTTGTCATAATAATTCCTCTCGCACGCCGATAGCATGGCTCCAATTTTCCCAATTTCACTTAATTTTTCAGCCTCGTTTGAATTCAAGGAATAGTTCTTAAAAAGTGTACATTCCTTAAAATTATCGGGGTAATTCACTCGCGCACTAAGGAACTTATTCGGAATTTTATTCCACTGATCGAGTGTTAGGGTTTTCCAGAAATATTCTTGGTTATTTTTCAGCTCGTAGAATTCTAATACGCCCAAGAATGGTTCTTCGAATAGACCGTTAAATTGTTGTACCCCATCTGAAATAAGACTCGCATTTCCGCCGAAAAGCTTATCCCATTGTCCAATTTTCCATGCGGTTTCTTTGTCTTTGTCAATATAGCCTCTATTAAGTACTTCTTTCGCAAATTCCATCGAAACAATGGCGACTAGATCGCCTTTCCACACCTTATTAAATGCATATTTAAGCATTGTGGAAGTGAATTTTTCCTCCAGGTCACTTAATTTTGTGTTGCCGTCAATCTTCTTAAATCCTTCCGCATGTTCAATGTAAATTTTAAAAAATGCATCTGTTTTTTGAGGGCCTAGTTCTCCCTCCATTGCAATCAAATCATCTAGGCTCATACGGCAAATCAAAGCTGCTAAATTTCTTGTCATTTGCTCTGTTAAATTATAATTTCCATTTTCTTCATAGACGAAAGTATTGCCGGAGCATGAAATTTTTTTGAAAATTAATTTCGCCATTTCTAATTTCACGGAATCATCAAAATCTGCCACCACCAATTCATTTCCTCGCTTAATTAATTCAATATAAAGTTTTTTGTTCTCATCACTATTAAATTTCGGAATTTGATCCATACTTAGTTCGTTAATGTTAAATTCATCACTATTAATAACATACTCTGGCAGATCTGCTATTTGACTTTTCTTCAACTTCTTAATAAGCATATTTGCGCCAGTAATATTTAATTTATTTCCTTTAATTTCGGCGATAACATTAGAGGAAAATCTCTCTGTGAATGAAGTTTTCCCATCTTCAATCATAAGGCCGACATTTGCAAACTTTGTGAGGACATTCGAATCAAAGGCTTTCGCAAAGTAGTTCGTATCTTTTTTCGTATCTAGCATGGCAATGATTCTATCTTTCGTAGTTCCATCCACCCGGTCGCTTTCATCGAATGGGTTCTCCCATTCATCTATCCAATCTTCTTCCCCCGATCCTTCTTCGCTAACCTTTCCAAACCCTTTTGCAAGCGTTTTGAATGCATCGCAACTGCCATGGTTAATGTAATAGGAATAGGGGTTAACCTCTGGATAATTCTTGGCATTTTTAAAGAAATTCAAAGGAATATATCTAAATTCATATGTAAGATCCAAATTATTCCAAAAACAATTTATAAATTTTTCCCCTTCAAGACAGAATCCTTCCCCACCGAGTACCGAAATGAAATCCCATTCACCAAGCATTGCTGTGAGTTGACCCTCAGTTGTCACGTTATCTGAATTGCGCTGCATGAGAATTTCCCATTGCCCAAGGGCCCATGTATATCCACTGCTTTTTTCGTCATTATTTTCAATATATTTTGCCTTAAAGGCATCCGCAACAAGGCGGAATGGAGCAGTTTTCGCGTACTGAATCCAAATATCATTGAATGCGTATTTTAGCGCCGTAGCTGTAAGCGCCTTTTGTAGCATGTCAAGAGATGTCGCGTAATTCACTTTTTCTAATTTATTAGCCGATATGCAGCACTGGCTAAATGCATTTAAGCTAATACAATTTTCGGCACCTATCTCATTTTCTACTGCTTCCACATCGCTGAGTGTGAAATTTTTAAGTATTGCCTTCAAATTATCTAATTCACCTTCGGGAATTATCTGTTTTTCAGGCTTATTGTAATGAAAGCATTTGCGACTGCCATCACTGTCTGTAGGGTCGTATGAGATTTTTCTAAATATGGAACTTATAATTTTTGACATTTCTTTAATAGGAATGCCCTCTGCCACGACTCCAACCTTGCGTTTGACGAATTCCTCATGAATTGGTAGCACATCGGTAAGCAGTTCAATAGTGGGAAGCTGCTCCTTTTTTAATTCAGATATTTTGAAACTTTTATCAAAAATAATCTCATCGCTCAATTTTCCGCATTGCGCGGATGATAATTTGCCTATGAGAGCATTTACGCCGGTAATAGTTAATTTTTCCACGGAAATTTCATGGAGATATTCATCATCGAAACGCTCTAGAAGCGAATCATTGAGATGGCCGCCATTTGCCATCTCGGTTAGTAGAATTGGTGAGAAAAGTTTTTGGGCAGATTTTTTATTATTCCCACTAATTCCCTTCAACATAGAAATAATTTTCTCTTTGGAATTGGAATTTTTTTCCCAAAGCTCGGAAAGGTTTAGTTTAATATCACCCAATTCCGCTGAGTCAATTGGATTGTTCACAAAAAAGTTGGGGCAAAGCGCATCCCATTGAGCGGATGTTATATTATCCCAAAAATATTTGCAATTTCTGATAAGTTTAAAGTTGTTGAATTTTTCAAAGAATGGCGATCTATCCGCAAGCAATATGTCAAGCGGCCTTTCATCTTCCGGGAAAATGCTTTGGCCAGCTGCGGCATAAGTGCTTATTTGACAAGCAGCTCCAGAATTTGAAGAAAAATACTTGCTTATTTGCGCAATAATTAGGGAATCTCTTTTTTCATTACAAATAAATTTGTTTTCCAATAAAAAATTTGCGACTTCCAAATTTATGTCGTCATATTCCTTTTTCCACTTTTCATTAACTGCATGGGTCAGCAATCCATTAGTGAAATTAGGAGTTATTTTTTGAAAGAGATCTGCTTTATCTCGAAAAGATTCTGCCATTCTTATGTGTTTCACTGAATATTCATTTTCTCTAGTATCTAAGTATAAGTTATACATTTTATACAATGCTTGATTTCCTCGATTGCTATTCAGTCCTGAAAATTTTTCTTCTAATTCTTTGAGAATTTCCATATCTATGTTGCCCATTATATCGGCGAGCCACCTGCCAACGACCGTCTCCACATTATCACTTTTACTAAAGATTTCAATGAGTTGTTCATCTGAAATAGATTTCATTTTATTGCTATTGCCAATTGCTCTCCATAGGTAAATTACGAGACTGCGTGGCTGCTTTATGGACAATAAATACGTTTCCATGCCTACCGGCTTATAGGTATGGTCACTACTCTCAACTGCACTGAGGAAATTAGCAGTATCATCGTCGCTGCAACGTTCACATTCGTTATATCTGCTAAAATTATAAAACTCCCTAAAGCGTGCAAGAATTAGTAGATCACGTTCCTCCGATACTATATCGCCATATATTTTATTTAAATTACAAAATTCCATGAATGGAATCGCCTTCCATACTTCATCCGGAATGTCCTTCAATTGACTGTATGTGAGCATTTTTAGGATATTTTGATTTTTGCATTTTCTAAGTATTATGGAAAGTATCTCCGGATTTTTAATACTTTTAACTATCCTCGAACTAATTCCCGTACTGGCAGCACTAAGGCCGCTAAGGATTAATTTTTCCATGTCCTCTAATTCGCCCTCAGGTATCATTGCATCTTTTCCAATCAATGCTAAAAGTTCACACGCCGGATTACGACTCAGGTCAAGGCTTCCATTTATTTCGCGGTATTGCTTAAATAAATCAAATGTGAACTTTGGATCTTGCTTTTTATCCATTCTGCTTAGATATATAAATTTCACAATGTCATCATCGCCTACATCAAATTTTGCATTATTTGCAATTTTGCTCGCTATGACTTCGACGAAACGCTTTACGTTTTCAGCAATGCCAGTGCCGCTACCCCTGATGATACTCAAAATTCTATCACTACCAATATTTAATGCATTAATGTCAACCATCGTTTTTAATAAAATTATTGAAAAATCCTTGCCATCATCTTGGGAGGAATTTGGATCACCCCTAAACATATCATCTGCTAGATCGAGTAATTTCGAAAAATTTTCTGCTTTTTTACTGCCATCGGCTCCATATTTTCCGTCAAAAATTTTCTTCATTTCACTCCCGCTTTTCATGAAAGTCACGATGGAATTAAATGCATCTCCACTGGGGGGTTTTTTACTATGCAGGATGGACTGTACAGTCCACATGAGCACAAACATATCGGCTGCATCAATTTTCACCGAGAGATTGTCGAGTGCGAACTTGATAAGATCCCATTTTTGCTCACTGATTAGCTGAACAAAATTAGCGGAATTCATATTTTCAAATATCGTGGCAATGCCATTTTTCCCGTCGAAATTGCCTTTAAAGTCATACATCATTCTGCGCGTAGACGTACCATTTTCTTCTACTAGAAATGCTAATTGTTTAATTGAGAAACTAGGTAATTCCGAATTTGGATTCACCAAAATTTCCATTGCCAATTTTTTCATTAAATCTTTCATATCACCTTTTTCGCTAAAATAGCGTGATCTGTCGATTAGTTCCATCGGATTCGCTTCGCTGCCTTTTTTTTCTTTTGTTTTTTCGTAGCCTTCCATAAGCGCCTCATAGGTGAATTCGCCGGCAACAAACTGCTTGGCGGCTATTGGAAATGAGCAATATTGCACAAATATCTTTTGAAATTCCTTTTTCACTTCTTTTTCGCATCGTGCTATGTGGATATGCTCGATAATTCGCCGTCTCCAAATTTCTCCATCCGTCTCAGCGTTGAAAAGCTTCCTAAACCAATCAATGTGAATGGTGCTGCGCAGCGCAATTGCTAGAACCCTGTTGTAATTATCTTCCTTTATCTGCGCACTTTCAGTATCCTTTTGTTCGCTTTC
Organism: Puniceicoccales bacterium; assembly: GCA_031268315.1. GTDB lineage: Bacteria > Verrucomicrobiota > Verrucomicrobiia > Opitutales > JAIRLM01 > JAIRXK01. The sequence continues at coordinate 28,715 of JAIRXK010000015.1, forward strand.
TAGTTCCGAAATTTGATTGGAAAATTCTTCGCTTTTTTTCTTAAGACTATCCAGTATTTCGTTGCCTAATGATTTTATGAATTGCATCCATATTGGCCTAGATTCAAGCTGTTGAATTATTGGATTATCATCCGGCTTCATTAGCTTTTCAATAAATTCAATTGCCCACTCTTTATTTTCTGCCTTCTGCAATCTTTGAGTGAATTTCGCCGAAAATGATTTTTTTCTTAAAACATTAATGCTGATATTGAGACTATCTAATTTATCCTTATTCATATGCTCAGCCATAAGGCCTAGCGTAGATTTGTCCATGGATTCAATGTCATTACTATCAATTGTGAAATGTTCGTTATTAATTATTTTTCGCTTTGTATCATCGTCGTATTGCAGGCTTAGAAAAATTGCAGCTTTGCACTCTCTCTTTAGGCCAACTATCATTCTGGCCCGTTCATTTAGCGCGTCCAGAGGTTCATTCCCGTCATTCATGCCCTTATAGCCTGGGTCATACAGAAAGCGCAGCAAATTCGTATATTTTGTGCTTGGGATTCGCAGAGATTCCGTTGCATTCAGCAGTATGCTCTTAGTGAGAGTAATGTTGTCTTGCGAGTCGCCGTCAATTAATTTCATCGCATACTTTTTTTCATCATCGCTACCGTAGTCCAGGGCATCTGAGAAAATTTTTATTATCAATGCACCGGCAAAGTACTTGATATTACTATCGTTAATAGATGTCACCAACATGCCAAGCGAAGCATGTACACCTATGTCGGATCTTTTTACGGCACTTCCATCTTTTTTTACTAGTGTCTCCCATATCGTATCGTCGACATAAAATCCAGTAGTGAGTAGAAAATCACTTTTTATAAACGAGGCAATATTTGCGGCTTTTTTACTATCTTTATCTTCCTTTGTAGCACGTGCTATCGCTGATACCAACATGCATGACTGAATATTTTCAATTTGTATACCTGCCGTAACCATATCGGCATATAGTTTTCTATAGGCCTCTTTTTGAGATATTTCCTGGGCATTTCCCGTAAATATACAGTGGTATAGTCCGAGAATTTGCTCCCCCGATTCGAAGAGTTCAAATGATTCAGGCTGATTCAGAATGCTCATTGATGATATTGTTGAATTAGAATCCCCCACTACTATGATTCGGCAGTTTGTTAATGCTTCATTCATTATGAGTTCCCCATACTTCGCGGCTTCTTTTTCTGAAACAAGAACGGTATATGGGATGTTATTTTTATCAAAAAATTGCAATGCGTATTTCGGAGGTTCCCTGTTCGGATTAAGCATCGCAACAAAGCCCTTACTGGTATCACTTGTGTGCATTGAGTAAAGAAAATCGGGAGTAACATACAAGTCGGAAAATTTTACAAGATCCTCATATTTGTCCCAGTAACGGCCGAGCTGCAATGATTCAAAAATTTCTTTTTCACACTCATCCCATTTCGCTATTCTACTCTTTTCGAAGAGTTTAAAATTATTTTCTTCGCCATTAAACTCAAACTTGCACCCCTGTACATTTGGTTCCAGAAAAAAATCCGAAACCTCCCTAAAGTCGCCAGGCTTGTAAGGAATGTCGTATGAGAGGTCCTTGGATATGGGATCTATTTTTGTGCGATAGTCTTCGGATTCTTTAATTTGATCGGTGAGTTTTTCGGTATCTTGCTGCTTATCCTGCGATTTTTGCTGGTCGGAATTCCGCGCGACATCCACATCGCCACCTAGGGCACCACTTGCAGCCAGCTCCTGCATTACAATCTCTTCGTCACCATTGAGCATTCTAAGTTCCTCTGCGACATTGTCACTAAAATTAGCGGCCATATTTGATATTTCGTCCATAATTTCCTTGCAGAGAAAATTTAATTCATTCTCGTCATTTGCTATGAAATTTTCCATAATAGCTTTAAAGTTGCTTTTTATTTTATCAGCTATGCCATTTACGATATCCGATGCATTTTTTATGTTAATTGGCTTAATGAATGCCTCATAGGAACTTATGCCTTGGCTTGCAAAAAAGTTTTTAATATATTTCTTGAGCTCATTTTCGCCTAAAGGGAATTTGTCCTCAGAGCTGTCGCATATGAATTTCAAGGTTTTCATTTTTACTACTTGATTAATTTCACCGATAACTTTAACGACGGCCGATTTAATAATTTTTTCATTCTGCGCAACGTCGGCAGATTTTATGCACTCTATTTTTATTTCTTCCGAATTGCCATTTCCCGATTGCTCTAACGCATTAGTTCCTACCTTGTCGTGGGCGACAATGACCATGGATTGCTTGCTGCGTGCGCGTCCGATGGCCTGAATGATGTCTTCGCTCGTATCTTTTTTATTGTGCGTTATTAATATGCCGTAGGCATCTTCGGCCATGGGGAGGTTGGTGCCCGTTGCGGTAGCCCGGTTAAAAATGACAACCATGTTTTTAGTGTCGTAGCGAATGCCCTTTTCGAGCATAGCATCGGCGCTACCGGCAAATTTTTCGGATTTTTTACCATTCGCATCAAGCATAATGTAATTGCCGCTGCTATCGGCTGGATAGAGAACTACAATCTCACGTTTTTCCCTGGTATATACTTGTGATTGAACTTGCTTGGCGAATTCCTCCATCGAGCCGGCCTGCTCCACGGCACTGCCCGACAGGTCAATCACCATGCCGATGTGCTTTTTGCTCTTCGGATCAATTGACGGACCAATTGCCTTCTCCGCTTGTTCGATGACACTTGCAATGCTAAGGTTATGGGCCTTCGTAAAGTGAAGGCGATTGACGTTGTCGGACTGTTTACAGAAATCTTGGAAAGATATCGCTTTTATGTCACTTTTTTCCAATCCTTTTGCGATACTAATGGGTAAAGCCGCCTTGCTGGGAGGAGTGGCCGTGAATAGAATCTGCCGTCCGCCCCAAAATACCTGCGATATGCTTCCCATGCGTATTTCTGAAAATCGATCATGGACCTGCAATTGGTTTTCCGCAACCGTCTTTGCGATTCTATTAAAAAGTTGGATTACCGTTGGATCTACCATCTCTTTCTCGCTTACGACTAATTTTTTAAAGTACCTGGCTACGTCATTTAGGCATTGGCCAGGATTAGCCAGGTAATATGAAAAAGTTATGTAGCGCACTGGACCGTTGGAATTGGTAATCGGAATTTCGCCGTAGAGATTATTGAATGCTTCCCCCTGAGGCGATTGATCTGGATTGTCTCCTTTCTCTTCATCGGAGGAATTTTCGTAATTTTCCTGCAAAAGGGCTGCGGTATTGTACCATAATTCCTCCGTAAATCCCCTACTAAAAACGCATTGCCAGTAGGTAGCGGCGTGCACGATTGGCGCAGATGGCTCTGCGTTGGTCGCCTTCCCCTGCTTATAGGCAACCGCAATGACGTGGGTCTCTGGATTGGGCCCGATGTCGGTTCCGACCTTTTTCTGAAACATTTGATTGATGACTTCCGAGAAATATACGCGGGCAGCACCGACCAGGTTATTGAATTCTTGCATTGTCGGCAGCAGGCGGGTAAGTCCTTCCAGCAGTGCTCCTAACACCGCATCCCCATCGGGGAAATCGGCGAAATTTTGGCCGCTGTGCAAATTTCCGACGGCGAGATAGTTAATGAATTTATCGTAGCGAATATATATTGCGAAAGTCTTTGGATCATACTCAAAAATTTCTCCCTTGACTGCGTCGAGACCATTGGCAATGTCATTGGGCGAATCGATTCTTACATTTGATATTTTAATGCAACTTGCACCATTATGAACTTCCAATGACACCTGCCTAGATGCGGCGCATATCCTTTCCAGGGCAATTTCCGCGAGCAATGGCTTTGCTTCATCGATTTGGCTACTATTTAAACTAATTTGGCCATCTTTTCTTAGGTTGCACACTGTTCTGAACTCATTTAAGCTATCATATCTTTCATCACTCATCATCGCCGGTTGGTTAACTTTAATCGTCAATGCTTCATATATGTTTCCCACTAAATCAATTATCGCCGGTGAAATACTACTCTCCTGGCCATCGGCAATTGCTCGGATGAATGAAAAGGATGGATCCAAAACCTGGGCGGCCTCATCCACTATGAATGTGGATTTTTTATTGCCCAGTATTTCGAAAATTTTTTGCAATAAATTGAGACGACTTGCATTGGCATCGCGATTTTCATTAAAATCCGAAAATATGGCTATGAATGAGTCGCATAGGCGGGTAATCATTTCATCCGTTATCAAATACACACTATTTTTTTCGCCCCTTCCCGATTGCAGCAAATCGTACAACATCTTTAGCTGCTTCTCATCGCGCGTAAATGCAAATCGCTCCGAATCATCGTTCGACTCGTAGACGTTAAAAATTTTCGGCAAATCGATTGTCTCTACTCCTTTACCAAAGCGCATCTTCACTGCCTCCAAATTGGCACCGGTGGCGGCGGCCTGCGCGGGCGGAACCACGACAAATGGCTTTTGATTTTGCTGAAACGACGAAAATACGGCGTACGGCATTCCGTCGGACGACTTGCCCGATCCCGTTTCCGTTTGCACTAAAACGACCGATTTGTCGGAGAAAAAATCCTCGCTAATGCTCTTTAATTGCGCCGTCGTAAGGTTTCTTCCGTGGGTTGCACTTTGCAGCATACTTTCAATCATTAGCGGATAGTTGTAGAGATTTTGACTTCCGTATAGACTGCTAGTCTCTTCCCGATAAAGCGAAAGGGAGCGGGGTATTTTCTCACTCCTTTCCTGTTCGCTCAATTGATTCCATCCGCTCGGAGGATTGACAATGCATTCGAGGGCATTTTCTGCGTAATTAATTATGCCGCACACTTTTATATAATTGATGCATATTTTATATATTTCGTAAGCCTCCTCAAGAGTCACACTAACACTAACGCCTTTCAGGTACCTAAAAAACTTCACAATGTGTAATTTCCCGAATTCATCGACATATGTACTTCTCAATTTCCCAGTTAGTTCCACCATGTCAACGCCGGCGCAAGTGCGCATTGGATCGCCTTTAAATAGCACGGTCGTAATGTTATATATTTGCGAAGCCCTTATGTGTTTATTTGTATTTATATTATCAGTAATAATGTCACTTGCACCATCTCTCGCAGAGATAACTTGCCCTAGGATTTCTTGCTGCTTTTCTATTAGACCTTTAGCGGATTCGAGGGCCAGCACGTCTTCACTCATTTGATTGGCAGCGCGGAAATCTAGGCTGACTTTGCGCGCGGGATCCACTGCTTTCATAGCAGCGCCCATGCTTTTTAAGCCATTCATTTCCCATCTAATTTCCGCATCAAATTGAATTTCACTTAGGCCATCGATTTGATTGATTGAGGCTTGCAATTGTTTTTTACTTATTTTAAATTGCTTCGGCATTAATTGATCTTTTCTCACCGCAATTTTCTCGGCTTCATCCAACTTGCTTCCCACTAGCTCGAAGTTCTTTTCAACGTAATTATGGAGCCGTTTAATTTTTTTAACCAATTCATCATTGCCGATCATTTCTATTTCATTGCCATAGCTCGCGGCAAGTTCAGAACAATCCAGGGCGAGCTGTATACTTAGAAGCATGCGATGATTATAGCTATTCAATCCCTTAGCGATTTTAGCCTCTAAGACCCCTAACATTTCACGAATTAATGCATGCTCTCTATTCGTGAAATTGGCACCCGGTGCCGTTTTGGCTTGCATCAAGAATCCCATGACTTCGCCGTAGGATTCACTTTGGAGTGCAAGTTTTGCGAGTGCGAGAAATCCCTCCTTGGATGCCGAGTAGTATTTTTCCTGGACGGATTCGAGGTCGCGGGCATAGTACGTGACTTCTAGGCCATCGAATAGTAGCAGGTATCGTCCATTTACTTTGCCGTCTTTGAGTATGATTGTATTTTGATAATTAAATGGAGGAAATTCCTTCACTACGCGGACGGCATTATCGTTGGAATCAACTTTAATTCTGTCCACCCCATCGAGCATGAGCTCGTAGTTTTCATTGCTGGAGAGCACCAAGCCGCCTTTTCGGGATTCTACAAATTCCAGCGGCTTTCCTTCAAAAGTTTTCCCGACAAAATTGATATGGACGATTCGCTGGGCCGAATTACTCGATTGATCGCTAAATTGCACTCCAACAACTGCTTCACTTAAAAGACTTTTTTGAATTTTTCCGTCAAAGTCTGGCTGCGGAGACAATAGAATTTTTTTATTTCCGTCAGCTTCATAGTGGAGAGAATAACCGGCCTTTTGGCACATTACTAGGCTCATTTTACCTGCCTCACCGCTTGGCACATAGACGTATTTCATGTCAATTTCGCCCTTTGCGGAGATCATTATCGCGTATTTTTTCTCTGATTTATTAAATCCTAGCCAAATGTTATAGTTATCACTCAGCAACGCTTTGGGCATATTTTGCAAACCATAGGTTGCCAAAGTTTCAGAATTCACATTTATCAGACGCAACTCGCTATAGCTTCCTACGCCTTTAATGTTCGGACACGGTCCGCGGAGATCTAATTTAATTTCTGTCGGATTGGAAGGCGATAGAGTAACGTCCGCAGTAAATTTATGGCAATAAAATGTGCTCTCTCCATTGATAGTTGTCTTCATGTCACGATCTTCTGATCCGAATAGACTTTCATATTTTTCTTGCTTAATGCTTTTAGGCTTAAAACTCACTGGAAATGAGCCTTTAAAAATTCTCCCTCCAACTTCACAATAGCCCCCGGGAATGGCATCGCAGGAACTTGTTTGCTGATTGGATCCCTTACTAAGCAAACCTGTTATTACGGTAGAATCACCTTCCTCTAGCCGTTCATATTTGGTCGCGCAGGTGGCCATTGGCCCATGGTTAATCATGCTACTCATTGCCAGTTCATTCGCGGTCTGAATCACTTTATTGCATAATTTATTTCCATACCCACCAACGTTTTGCAACGGGAAACTATTAATGGCATCGTTAATTCTCTGTGCATCATTCTTCCATATTCCGGATGGGATGTCTGAAGATAGCGTAGACAGCACGGAGAGTTTTGCAAAATAACACTCTTCTGCCAATTTATCGACAATGAGCTGAAATCTATTTTTTACAACTTTTTGATCGACACCATCATACTGGCGACTTTTCTCGCCCCTATTGCCATCCATATAATTGACATTTGGAATGTGTTTTATTGCTACTGGGCTGGGCATATCTTCTAGAGGAGAGCATGCATTGCATAAATACGGAACAATGAACTCAAATTGAGAATTTTGTATGGAGCAATTGAGCGCGTGCAAATTCATTGCTTCATCGTATAATTCACCGCACGGATGATGCTTTGTTGATTCTTTTTTTTCTTTAAATCTCTGCATTAGGTCATCTAGGATTGCCTTTCTATTTAGAAATGTACTGCTCACGCCGAATTGAATTTGTACTATTTTCTCATATATCCAATTAGAGACGTCGATTTCATTATTAAAATTACACTCACCATTTTCTAAATCACACACCACCTCATTTGTCAATTTACACTCGCAGCGCAGGAGTTCATCCGAGAAATATGTTTTTATCACATCATCAATATTCTCATTGCCGTGGTTCAGATTCTCATCCTTTGCAAATGCGCAATCCCTGACATCCATTAACTGGAAAAGACGTATGAGCGCCACATAATCGGGATTGCCTGGTCTGTATTCATAGGCAGTCCTTATGATTTCGCCGTAGATTTTTTCCAGCATTCTATTAGCATCATCGAAAAACATGCGCATGGCATAGTCCATGTAGCTCTCACTGCCAACATTGTTTGCAACGGGAATTACACTGTATAATTTATTCATGATTGCGTCATATTTTTCACTATTTTTTTCGGAAAATATGGAAATATTCTCGCTGAGAAATGTTATCGCCGCTAGTGCCTCCATTTTTTCATTTGCTTTTTGATCCGCAATTTCCTGACTGACGTCGGCTGGAACAAAGTAATCGCTGTAGGTCAGAGGAATCTTGCGAAAAGGTGTTTTCTTTTTTCCCGTTTGCAGAATTTTGCCACTTAATAAATCATATTCTTTGACGACATAGTCACTTTCAACGGCACCATTAAACTGAAAATATTGAAGCATTTCATCATCCCCTAGAATTTTAATTAAATTTTTACAGTTGTAGTTGCCTTCTTTTATTCCAATTTCAATATAATACAATGCACTTTTTGCATCTGCGTTACGCATATCGAAGCTGATATTGTATCGTCTACCTACCCAACTACTGCGAAAGTTATTCTCAAGTGATTCATGTATTTCTTTGCATATTACCTCATCTACTCGGTGGGGATCCAATGGCAACTTTCCACTTTCACTCACACCCATTTCAGTTGTAAGAAATTTTCTATACACGGAGTACCAACTAAAAAAATCTGGCCTATTGTCCGTGTAGCAGCCATAGTTCTCTTGATCCAAAGAGATCTCATTCTGTCGCGCAATGGCAACAAAGCCTGAATCCATATGTCGTTGCTTTAAATGGGAAGAATTTCTTCCATCTTTAGATATAATATTATTTGCGCTATAGTATGCTTTGAAAATAGCCTTTCTCATTACATCATCGATGTATTTAATTTTTTCCTTACAAGTTGACTTGTCATCAAACTTTTTTAATGCTTCATCAATATCTTTTTGCATTCCTTTAATCTTGTCTAGGTTTGCATTGCATCGTCCCTCCTGATATTTATCTCGCGCGACCGGAAGATCAATATTGAGCAACGCGCCAAGAAATTTTCCAGCAAACCATGCATCCGGACAACATTGAGCGTCATTCTTCAGACCTGAAGGCACAACTCCTCCGCGCTTACTATCGTATACACAGCCGGACGCAGTGAGTAATTCATTAGCTCCATCTATGGTGCAGCATTTTTTAAAGAAATTAATGGCAGCGTCAGCTTTCTCTAATTCGCTCCCCGCACAATTTCCATTTTCGTCAAATTGAATCAATTTGGCCAATGAGATGCCGTCATAGTAACCGTCCACATGCGCTTTCCACGTGCTCTCCACTGCTTCTTGTACAGCTTCTTCTGGCTCACTAGAAGATTGATAGAAATGGCTTTGATTGCGACTTCGAGAGTTGGCACTTTTTGCTAAATTTGCATGCAATTCTTCTCCATTAATGTATCCACTCATAAAAAGATTGCGAAGAATTGTCTTCTTTTGCTCATCGTTCAATGGAGGATTTGGATTGTTAGCTGGAAAGCGTATGTCCGGAAGCTCACTTGCATCCTTTTTTTGAGCATAGCATTCTTTGGCTGCCTCAATTATTATGCCATAATCTCCGACAAGGGATTCGATGGTTTTTTCAAATTTATCCATGCTACTCTGCGAACAACCTTTGCGGTAACCATTTTCTCTCAATAGAATATGTCGACCTAAAGCGGCCATTTTTTCGCTGAGATTGTTTTTCCTCGAAAGCACTTCCCGCTCATGCTCCGTTATCATTGAGTATTCCGGATCAAGGTACATATGCTTCATCGTGATATTAATAATGACAAATTCCGCTTCAGTAAAATTAGCGCGCAACTTCTCTAGTGCATTTTTTATATGTGAATGGTTTTTTTGGGATGGGCAGTATCGATGTCCTCTATAATCATAACCTTTCGCAAATTGATCTATACAATTTAGATCATTTGAAACTCTCTCAATAAATGCCATAATCATGGATTGGAATGTGCTAAGGCGCTCAGTGTATAATGGCGATTTTGGATCTACTTCACCTATGCATTCCTTCGCATACGTGCTCAATCGTCCCAAGAAAGTATGGCCTCGGTACCCATCAATTTCTTGACCATTGAAGCAACAGGAGAAAATGTCCTCCACTATATGATCATACTCAGAAACCTTTTTACCTACAAATTCTTTTGCCTCGATCCCGTCCATGCTAAACGCGCACGTGGGAGCAATTTCAGATTTCATCTCCGGGGAAGTGTCCTGGAGAGGATTGGCCACTGAGGTTTCGCATTTTTCTAATTTTTTATATGTTTCATTGAGTTTTTTTTCCAATTCTTCCATGGATATCTGAATTTTTGTGCGATACTCATTTTCGACAATTTGTTGAGAATCTATACCACTATCTTCATTGACTGATTTATAGAAGATTTGCCGGGATAGCGCATTGATTCTCTCCAATGTTCCTTTGAGTTTTTTTATAACTGCTGGATTGCTGGGCTTTTCACTTTCAATAAATCTACTAATCTCATCGGCCATTTTGAATAACCACAGGACCTTTAGCCACTTTCTTGCCAACTTATTACTTGCACCATCGGCTTTAGAACTTTTATTAAAAACCAATTTGGCCAAGTTATTATTCGCAGCGCTGACGGTCTTGGCGTTCAGGTCAATAAATTTAGCGTCGCTTTCATCCTTGTCTTGCTTATAGATGATTTTTCCATCTAAAATGTCCTTCATCATCCCGTGGGCCTCTCCCTGGCTCGTGCAGGTGGCTAAATTGTTCCAAACGGCAATAGTTTCATCATGATTTTTGCATATAAAAACACCGCTTAGGTGCTCATTTTCCACACTTAATTTGCCCCGATCTAAAATAATAACACTTTCTTTTATGTTCTCCTCCACATTAGCTCCCTCGCTATTTTTTGTGGTGATGACGGTTTCGCGAATGTAGATGTTTGCTATTTTTACTTTTGCTTTTGGCGTATCACAATATACCTCAAATTTTTGGGTATTAGCAGTGTCCGCTATTGGTCGACCGAGCTCATACTCCATGGCGTTGAAGACCAATTGGGTGGATGGGTCATGGAGCAAGCCGTCTTTGACCAATTGCTCCATGGTTGCATTTAAAGCGCCCGAGGCAATTGCGCCATATTCCGGGTCATTTTCAAGTTGCATAATGGCGCTGCCGAAAAAATCACCCGAATAGGTACTTGCCCCATTCATCGAATTTCCAACTCCACTGCGAACTACCATACTACTTCTGCAAGTCTGTATGCTTTGTGCCTAATTGCAAATAAATAATTAGAAAGTTTAATCTTTTCCCACGTGCTTGATACGCAGTTTTTTGATTCAAAGCGCCCACCGATGATTCGTTGGCGGGCGCTTTGAATCATTCGCAATTGGAATGCCATTGAATTATTGGAGAGAGTCTTGCTCTTTCTTGAGCTTTTCTGCCGCTTCTGCTTCCTTTTTAGCTTTAGCCTTCTTCACACCTTCTTCGGTGTGCTCATTCCAAATTTCCTTTTTCCTATCACATTCCTCAGTTGATAGGCCTTATGGCGCAAGTACGGGCGAACAGTTGCAAAATGTGCGGCAGCGGCCCTGCGTATCCTCGTGAGTAGATGGATTAAACGCAGCATCCTCATCACGTATTGTCGTGATCGTGTCATTCCACAGCTTCACATCCCAGTCACTGTAGCCTTGGAGGGCAACGATTACACCCGTGTCACCAAGGATATTAACAACACTCCGAAGTGCAACGGCTAGAATGTAAGGATGGTTATTGTAGGAAGCCATTCCGACCGGATTAAGATTAAGTACGACGGGTTTCCCGTCCGTTTGGGTTTGCCATTTTCTCTTCGCTATGTGGGCAAGTGCCTCAAATTGCGGAACAAGGGAATCTTCGCACAAGGCATACATTTCACGGGTGAGACGATAAGGTACCAACTGCGCCCACGCGCGCGCTGCGCCGCACAGGCCATAGAGATAGGTTTTTCCATTTTGCGTGTACACCTGGGGGAGCATCGCAACTTGACTACGATTTTGCTTAAGCTTCTCGGCATCACCTTTTATTTTGTTTGTATCAACTACTAACTTCACTTTTGTTCCATTGGGACAAACGTAAATCTGATTATCACAACCATTAGTTTTCATCTTATTATACTCATCATCACTAATGGGTTCATAACTTGTGTACTGGTAGCCCTCAATCATTCCCATCTTTTTATCGTACGTAACATCCGTCCTACTGGCGGCCCCGGGAAGCTTACCGCTAATTGAGAGTATTCCGCGGATGAATGTGCCTGTGACATTGATATATGCACTAACGGGGCCCTGAGTAAGATCATCGAGAATATTGCGGAAGTCCATTTTTCCCTGCATATTAGTATCGAGCCACGCCATTTCATTGGCACCCTGACATATGTACTCAACGTTGCTTCCAAATACCTCTTCCATTTTTTTCTCTAAAGCGGATACTTCAACGCCCTTGACAATTCCCATGCGCAGAGATGATTTTTCATTGATTGGCGTAAAGTAATCACCATAGGTATTTTCCATCTCAGTCCTTTGCTCTTCGGACGGAACAAATGACTTCGATGCTCCTTGATTCATTTGTTCCGATTCTTCCAGAGTAAATGAACTCAAATAGGTGGGATTATGCATTGCAAATTCATAGGTTGCATTCAGGAAGGCCCGATAGAGTTCCGGCATACCCCAGAGTAATGCCTTTATGCGCCTATTGGCCTCATCGCGTCGGCTAGGATTAACATTCCAATGCATTGATTTTGTAATATTATGTGTGAATTGCTCACAGTCCCTATCCCAATCAAAAATTGCGATCAAGTCTCGGAGGCATTTCTCCATTTCTGTGAGTGCGGGACATAGGGCATCTTCCCAGTTTCCACTCCGAACTGCATTTTGCGTTGCATAGTCGCCCATTTTCGCATTGCCGAGCTTCTGACATGCACGCAAAAAATTTCTTACCTGCACGGTGTGGATATATTTGTCAGTAATATCAGCTGGAGCTTGAACATCAAAGTGCTGTATCTGCGATTTGCCATCCGGACCTTTTACTTCCCAAGAGCCCTTATATCCCCTGTGTCTATAGTAACCACGATTCTCCGGAAGATGATCCGTTTGATCTGCATCATCATCTACCCCATAGCCGTAGCCGCCACACTGTTGCTCGAATTTTCGGCACATTTCATCGTGGCTTGGAATTTTTTCCCGCAGCGCGTCGATTTCAGCAATAAAATTCTCCTCTGGCATTTCGGCAATAAAATCCTTCCCTTCCGCTGCTTTGGCTCCATCTGCAAGCTTGCCTCCGATACCTATATTTGGTTCATTGCTCTGCACACGTGCAGCAGGCGTGGATCTTCGCAGAATGAGGATGGTTGCACTAAACAGAACCGCAACAGAAAGCAAAATGAGCAGGGACAGTGTCGCGGAAACAACATTGAGCACGGGAAGCACCATGCAACCGATGGCGACAGCAATGGTAATGCAGGCAGAGACAATGGCAATGCGCTTCTTTGTGTGCACACTTTCTTGGATGCCCTCGCCCAAACCCTGCTGCGGCAATAATATTCCTCCATCTAATTTTTTGGTACTCATTTCACTGCATTTTCTTGTTCTATTCATTCCCCTTTTTCAATAAGGGAATTTTTACACTTTTCCTGATGTCACTTCCTCCACCAGATGTTTCCTTGCTTTTTTTAATTGGAGGATTGTTTTGACCTTTCGGTAAATCTTTGGATTCGCTTCCACCTTCCAATTGATGCGCGCCTGGAGTTTCGTCTTTTCTTTTAGTTTCGTCTTCTCTTGAAGTTTCGTCTTCTGAAAATTCAAATCTCTCGTCATTTTCCGATGACATTTCCCGTGGGGGATCAGTCTTGTTTGATGGCGTCTCGTTTGATGGCAATTTTTTCGACGGATCTCCCTGTGAAAGAAAATCAGGCGTAGGCATCTCTGACGATTGTTGATGATGTTGCTGGCTCCGTGCTTCCTGCTGCATTTTACTGCCATCGGCGACATCCAAAAACGTCTTAACCTCCCCATAGGGATCCGGATTGCCCCCATCGGATGGAATGAGCTTAAAAAAACCATCCTGTCCATGACCCACAAACTGCAGCTTGAAACTTTTTTCCTTTTTCTGCTCATCTTCCTTTGTGTCTCGCTTAAAAGTGATGGTTGGCGCTTCGAGTGAGTGAAGATCGAATTTTATTTCGACTTTTGCATAGGAAGGAATCTCAAAATATTCGCTGTCGCCTACTTTAAAATTGGACGGATTTCCCATGCCAAGGATTACTTGGGTCTCCTGGTTAGTCAGCATCACCTTATATTCCGCCTTGGAATCGGTAAGCACGCCCAATGTTGGGAGTCCATTAATTACAAATAACTTGTATTTTTCCTGCGGATGAAAGCAATTTTTAATATCTCCCAGCTTCTGAGAATTTGCTGTGTCCTTAAATAGCGCTAGTGCTTTGTTTACGTCGAGACCTTCGAGATTCTGGAGCTTGGGATTGTCGTGCGCACGAGACAGTGCCAGGTGGAGCGCTTCCACCGCGCCTCTGTTGTTGACATCAATTGATTCAATGTCCAGCTCAGAAACTCCTCTGAAATTAGCAGCGCTGGAAGGCGTTGACCCACTCCCTCCACCCGGTGTAGGGTGAAGCTCAGGCGGAGCAGGCGATAAATTAGGCGAAATGCTCATACACCTAAAGAGACTATGGAAAATTTTTCGAATTACAAGAAATTTCTTTGAAAAATTTTGAAATTATGCTTTTGGGCAGGGAGGCCCTTGGAGGCGTAGAATTTACAGCAACTTCATCGCAGCTCAATGCGATTGCTTTGAAAAAATTCCGATCGATCGCAAAATTTACAAAATCAAATCGGCCTAATATTTCGTCCGTAACCATTCATTCTGCTCGCGCGAATTCGCAGGCGTAGTTTTCATTGGCGTAGACCCATAATCAGTTCAGTGCGAATGAGTACCCTGCGCCCGTAAAAAATACTCCGATCGCATCAATGCTTTTTTGATTCCCTTCTAAGCTTTTTAGGCATTGGCAGAATTGAAAGTACTCTTTGATCCAAAGTGCCACATGGAGATTGCATTGTCGATTCTACTCCGATTAAACTTTGTTTACCCATTCGCATTAAACGCTTTAAAGCAATGCAAAAATCCATGGGAAATACAGTTAATTCCGCTAAGATTATTTTCGGATTCAAAATTCATATCGCTACTAATGCCGAAGATACAACCGCTGTAAATTTTTGATTTTCAAACGGATTCACACGCGATGTTTGTTTTCAGAGGTATTGCTTCCACGGCCCGTGGATGGACCGTTTTATGGGAAAAAATAAGTAAGCGCGCCGCCGCGCAGCGGCGGCGTTATTTAAAGGCCCGCGGATGGCCAATCTTCTTTGTCCATTTCCGATGGTAAAATGCTTTTCGTCTGCAAATGAGGCATTTAAGCATTGACAATTGGAAAATATTTCCTATGGCAGGATCTCCAACCGGAGGAGCATCTATGTCAAATTTTCAGCAAATGAATCCCCTAGATTATCAGGCCCGCGAGGAGGGCGAAAGTGGCCCCAATGGGGGATTAAACTCGTCGGCGCGGGCCGCATCCGCCCGGCAATTTTCTTCCAATCCGCCGGCCTCCGCCCAGACGCCGGAAGCTAGTTGGAAAATGGAGCAGGCCCTAGAATTGGAAAGATACATTTCGATGGTGCTGGGCTACAATCTGAGCGACGCGTTGGTAAAAAGTGTGGCCATGTTTCTGGCGGGGACACGGGCAAATCCCGAAGCACTGGCGATCATTTTCCAAACCTGGCATCGGCGACCGCAGAGCTCGTCGATCGTTCTCCCAGAGCAACATACGCTGCAGCAGCTCGCGGCAAAGCTTTCGGTGTACATGTGCGCCCTCGCCCAATGGGGCAAGGTCGCCGAAATCCTAGGACTCATGCCGTCGGACACGGCGCTGTGGATTCTGTCGGCGACGGATCCCCAGTGGGCGGCAAAGATCCTGCCCCACATAAAATCTCAAACGGTGCGGGAGAACCTGGGGTATGTCTGTGTCGCAGCGGCGAAGAAGGAGTCGGGCGCCGCGGATATGCTGCCCCTGACAAAAATGAAAGCCAAGTCGGCGCCAACGGCGGAGAAGGCATCGCCGATGGCGGAGAAGGAATCGGGCGCCGCGGATGCGTTGCCCTTGGCAAGAATAGAAGCTAAGTCGGCGCCAACAGCGGAGAAGGAGTCGGCGGATTCGCTTAACATTTCAAAAAAGGAGTCGGGCGCACAATTCCGAGATTCCAATGGACAATTTTCAGCGATATTGTCCAGAAGTGGCAAGGAAAAAGTGGGCATGGCTCCGAAGTGGTGGAGCCCTCCTTGCCCTCCCCAAGCCATCCCTAGGGGCCGGCCCAAAAATTCCGTTCCATAGGGCCCGTCGCTCCGCCGAGCCGCTCTGCGGCAGGGAATTTCATAAAATCTTCGATTGCTTTGCCGTGGGATGTCTACGCAGTGCCATCATTCTCCGTATCCGGCCATATCCATGGAATGTGGCCGGCGCCGCGGATGAATTAGCCGGCGACTCCTCGCTTTCTTCGGGACATGCCGCGACTCCACCCGTGCGCGGAATGCACACGGGTACGCCCAAGGCGTGGGGGTCCCCACGGCGGGCATGCGGCGAAAATCGGTATTTGCATGGGAGCACCTCTGCTGGCGCGGACTGCAACGGGATGGATTGCATTTTTGGAAAAATGTACCAGCAAATAATGGGTGATTATCTCGGTCGTTCACGTTTTCGCATTTGGGCTTCCGTCAAAGCGAAAATCGCCATTGCAATGCGGGCAATTAGCCTTGGGTTTTAAATAGTGCGATCGGGGTTAAAAAATATTTTTTGCGATTGATTGACCGCAAGCAGTTCACCACTGGCGGCCCCATTTCGACCAAAAGCTCTAGACCCAAGTTAGCAGGCACTAGCCACCGATGAATTGCCCGATCGATCGATGCACGACATGCCCTCGGGTTAGTCCAATTTTCAAAGGAGATAATCGCACTGCAACCATGCACGGACCCAATATTTTGACAAATTCTACCGCTTTTGCGCCCATTGGAGTTATGCATCAACCGAAGGGGTTTGGAATGGATTCGACACTTCTCTTTCTCCCTTAGGAATTATGATTGCAGATCCACTTCTACGAGAATCAGAGTCATTCGGGTGCGGGACAGGATCTGAAGTTGGAGTTGGAGTTGGATCAGACTCCGGATTGGGAGCTTTCCCAAATGCATAGGGATTGGCAAAAAATTTTCGAGCCGTGCCATAG
This sequence comes from Puniceicoccales bacterium, assembly GCA_031268315.1. Taxonomy (GTDB): domain Bacteria; phylum Verrucomicrobiota; class Verrucomicrobiia; order Opitutales; family JAIRLM01; genus JAIRXK01. The sequence goes on from JAIRXK010000015.1 coordinate 45,734, forward strand.
GGACTATCCGTTACGCCTTCATCGGAATTAATCAATCTAAAAAAGCTTTCATTTTCACCATAGTCCACATATTCCAGCTTGAATTTTGCCTCGTGGACTGCAGCCTTGCCTTCCACGATGGTGCTGAGTGTGAGGGTCGGCGCCGCTCCAAATTGATCAAAATTTATGGTGACCCGATAATGGGGAGGAATTTTAAAATATTCTCCATGGCCCACCAGCGGATTTGCGGGATTCCCCATGCCGAGAACCTTTTGAGCCTCGCCTACACTGAGTGACATTTGATAGCTTGTGCCCTCCTTATTCCGCACGCCTAGCGTGGCAATTCCGTTGACCACAAACAATTTATATTTTCCCGGTGGGAAAAAAAGCATCGCAAGTTGCATAGGTTCCGCACTGCCGTCTATCACATCATTAAGAACGGAATTTGCTTTGCATATGTCAAGGCCTCCAAGGTCCTGAAGATTAGCGTTTAGGTAATAGCGATTAATTGCCTTTGCAAGGTACTCAATTTCTTTGCCGCCCAGTTTGAGGCCCATGATATTGTACTCAACTATTCCGCTGCTAGGAGCCGTTTCGATCGAAAGCCTCGGACTCGAACTGGCAATACCGCCCGATTGGCCAATGTGTGATATGCTCATACGATGATTAGCTTGCGAAATAGTTTTCGAATTGCAAGAAATTTTTTAACATGAATTGTAAAATTTCTTTCCCGGTTTTAGCATCCTAAATTTACGGCCAAAACACCCGCACAAATGGCCAAGAATGCAGCTTTAGGCAAACGGAAGCACAATAATTTTGCAAAAAAAAAGTTCTCGAATTTTCCAATTGCAGTCTCATCGAGGGACGGTTTTTTAAGAATTTCTTCTCCGCTCGGGTATCTGCCTTTATATTTCCCTGTGCCGCACAACTAATTGCACGCCCTTAACCTGAAGCCGGTTGGCCAATGGAGTTGAGCAGTACCCTTATCGCCGATAATGGTCCCTCGAAAATTTTTGAGCACTTCTTCGGCGCGACTGACAGCATGCATACTTCCAGGTGCTAGGGCAAAATTTCCAACCTTCTGCTGTCCATCCACCGCGAGGTGCATTTTTAATCCGAATTTCGCACCTGCGGAAGAGTGTGCCCACTGAGCCATGCCGCTAAAAACCTTGTGCGCCTTACTGCACATTGAAAAAACGGGCGCAAAAATATTCCGCATATTCCTTCGTAGAAGGCTTTAAAATTGCGCACTTTTGAGCGCATAAACCCTACATAGATTGTTATAATTTCACTGAGAAAAAGTTTACTCGGGCGGCCACCCGTCGACAGCCATTTTTTTTCTTGCATCTGCTATCGATGCGGACGAGAATGCGACCAACTTCAGGGATTGGCGTCCCATACCTTCTCTGAAGCCTTTTGCCAACATCGCAAGCCAGCCTTTTGACTCGCAACGATTTTTATGGCCAAGAAAAATTTTTCGCCAAAACCCTTTCGAGAATCTTGCGATTCGCTTTTTTTACAATTTAAAAAAATGCCATAGCCGCCACCGCGGAAGAATGATTCACCCCCATTACTTTCAATTCGATGGCCGCTCGGAGGAAGATTTGCAGCGAAGTGCCGCCCACCTTTCAGCCAGATCAAGTAGCTGCCTACGCAATAATTGTCCCAATTGGCGCAGCGGCACATCCCTCGATTGCATATTAAACCTCACAAGCCAATCCTCCGCCAAGGAGAGATGCGATTGTTCCCGGCGAAAAATTTCCCGCACCATGCGCCGCAGGGCGTTCCTGCGCACCGCATTTCCCACCTTGCGCGATGTCACAACCGCCAGTCGCGGTGGCGTTCCTAGGCAATTACGCTTGTGCCCAATGGAAAAATATTCACCGCCTCGCCACGTCCGCGATCTGCGAAATTCCAAAAAATCACCGGCCAGCCGAATGCGCTGGCAGCGGCGAAAGCGAAGACCCCGACGTTCCGGCGATTCTCGCTCCATCAGACGACGGTCAAACGTTTTCTTCCAATGCGCCGGCGATTGGAGAGAATGGCGCGGCCCGCCGCCGTTTGCATCCGCTTGCGAAAGCCACAGCGCCGCTGGCGAACAATTTTTGAAGGATTATAACTCGGTTTCATCTTTTACACCTCGAATGGGTCCATTGGATACATGGAACCGAATGGGGTGCAAGAAAAATTTTTAAAATTTTATTTCAGGGAAGTTTGCTCGCCAACGCAGTGAAGTTGGCGGGTAGTTTCATCGATTGATTGGGGTATTTTTCCGAAATTTTCACCGATGGATTGCAGCAGAGAAAATCGCCGCAGCGTTGGCCACAGGCGGGAATCGATGGATGCGACCGTTCCGTTGTAGGAGTCCAACGTTTGCCGTAGGTGCACCCCGAGGTCACTCATTTTTCTGAAAAGTACCTCAATGCGCTCCAGAAGCGTCTTTCCCAGGGCGACAATTTCTTCCGCTTCACGGGTCGTTGACGATTGGGCCCAATTGCATGCAATAGTCTTGAGGAGAACCAGCAGGCTCATGGGAGAGGAGAGGAGGATGCGATGATCAAGGGCCTCACTGAGCAAATCAGGCCTATATTGCACCGCCGCTGCATAGAGATGATCACCGGGAAGAAAGAGCACAACGTGGTCAAATGCGGATGGTAAGAATTTCCAATAATTTTTTCGGCCAAGCTCCTGGATGCGGTTATAGACATTCTGCGCGTGTTGCCGAAGCAGGGCTTCCTTTTCTCCGCTACTATCGCTCTCACTGGCCTGCATGTAAGCGTCAAGAACCGCCTTTGCGTCAACAATCAAGTGCCGGCCATGGGGCAGATGGATAACCATGTCCGCTCGCAGCGGCATGGCCCCTCCGTCCGGAGAAATGGCGACCTGCTCATCGAAGTCAACGTGGGACTGAAGTCCCGCCATTTCCACCAGACGCCGCAGCTGCAATTCGCCCCATTTTCCCTTTGTGTTGGAATGTCGCAGCGCCGCATTGAGCTTTTTTGTGGCCTGGTCCAGGCTCTGCTGCAGCTGAAAAATTTGCCGTAAATTTTCGTTGAATTTCGCCGCATCCTCCCCGTGTTTTCGGTCCGAAAAAATGATCCGCTGGTCCAGTCGAGCGATGGTTTCCCTGATGGGATTGATGACGGCGGCAATGCTTTCCTTCTCCTTGGCCATGTCCTCTTTGCCATTGGACCGCAGCTTTTCCAATGCCTTTTCGGAAATTTCCGCAGCCACCACCTTGAAGGAGTTTTCCAATTCCACCCGGGCCGATTCGATGAATTTCAACTTTTCTTCGTAGAATATCTGCCGCTCCGTTTCTCGGGTACGGTAGGCAATGAATTCCTGATCAATGGCTATCTTCGCCTCCCGCTGCTCCCGCAAATTTTCCTGCAGCGCTTCATTTTCTCGCCGCAACCGGTCGCCTTCTCCGCGCAGAGACTCGACCTTTGCCATTCCATGGACAAATGTGCATAGCAGTACAACGAAGCATAGCCATCCTCCCGCAGCCGCAATTCCCAATAGCATTTTCATCGGCGCATGGAATGGGGAAAAATTAAAAAAGACAATCCATATCTTCGCCTGAAAGAAAAATTTAGCCCCGCGAGCAAAAAAATAGTTTTGCGAGCGGGTTAAAATTTTTTTGCGTGGCCATTTCGCTATTTTAATTGACCCGCCGGCATTAATAGCGCCGGCGGGCCCAATTAAAATTTACCGCAAGGTCGGCGAATTACACCAATTCAATCCGATAGGGCACATTGGACATGCTGGGATCGTAGGGTCCAACAATCCTGTGAATTTCGCCTCCTCCAAAGAGCGCAATCGCAAAGAAAATTAGTTTGCCGTTTTCGCTCGCCGGCGGCTTGATTGCTGAGGATATCGCCGCACTACCATGGGCCAGTAGCGCATCAATTTGACCGCTATCCAGAATGGGAGCAAATGCCCCATTGAGCACGAATGAATTCACCACCCGCACCAAGCTTTTGATGTTGTCCTCCTCAAGGAGGCACGGTAACTTCTTTGTTAGAGCATTGATGTCATAGGGACCGGTTGCTTCCTCCAAGTCCACACGTACCCAGGCCATTCCATCGTCGGAATTTGAGCAGATAACATAATCATCGATATATACAATTGGATTCATAGCCATTCCTTTTTTTATTAAATTTTTAATATCTAACAAAATACGCGCGGAGATCCTCGAAAAAACATTTATTCTCCTCAATGAGTTGAAAATCTCTGTCCACTTTGTTGTTTTTCATACCACATAGGATATATGAGTTCGTCATCGAATTCCAGCGCAAGCCAATACCATCAATGCCATCCCAATTGGGGTCAATGAAAATAATTGGCGAGTTTGCAAATTTTATTTCATTCAGCAATGTTCGGACATCGTTATCATGCTCGGCTTGCAATCGGGCCACTCCAGGCGTTATTTGCGACAGCATGTTCGTGAGCAATGGTGAATTTATTGAATTTAAAGTGTACACATGCCCTCGCCCGCGAATGAGACAGCTCATATAGGGTAAGTTTTGTTCGATGGCGAGCTCTGCCGCTTTAAGCCATTCGGAAAATACTTCCACAGAGCTTGATGCTTGACCTGTGTTGAGGTTCACATCGGTGGACCTATAAGCATCCCCATACAGCGCCTGCAGCGTACAATTTCCGCATCCTCCGGACTCTAGGCGCACATCTGTTCTCAACCTTCCCACGCAATTGAGGCAATCGGTGATTTTATTAAGTTTGTCCTGGCACACATCGGCTTGAGCCACTAGGTGCGCCTTTATTGCCTGACTCCTTTGCTTCTCAAGTTTTTTTTGCTCCCCAAGCAGGTTATTTTCCAAAAGGAGCAGAATGTGATCATTTTTTGCTTCTATGGTATCCATGGCGGCAGGCCCAGGGGCCGTACCAGGAGCTGCCGGGTAGTCGCCGACCTCCAGCTTATAGATCGGCACCCATGTGCCCCGAGATTCTGGCATTGCATTTACATGCCCTCTGGTGGTTGTTAAATTCTCACTGGAAGTATATTCCAATGCGTAATTAAGCTGCATTAATTGCGGAAGCAACCTATCGTTTGCGAGAGTATTATTAATGGAGAAAATAAGTAAATCAGCATCGTTGTAGGTAAAGGCCATATCCCTGTATCCTGCCGCGTGTACCAGAGTTGCAACTGTGCGTGCCAGCATATTATGCAATGATTTAGCACTATTAGCTAATTTGCCGTTCGGGTTATATTCATTGAAATTGCTGTTAACCTCAATTGCCACACCTCTTCTACTCACGCCCTGTAATTTATCGCGCAAAAATATGTCAATAAAAAGTTGCATAAACATATCAGGCCTATTCGCTTGAAGGGCGATTAATGGAGCACAAATGAAACAGGATCCCACGCCGTCTTCCTGTCGAAGTGTTTGAAACAGTGAGGCATCCACCACCATGCGTCGCAATTCGCAGTCCGTCAGCTTTGCTTCGTCGCGGAAAAGCGTGCTAAGCCTCATCAGATTAGAGAGTTGTTTAACGCCTACTTTAGTAATGCCAAGCAACTGCCTTTGCAAATTATTATTACTTTCAAAGGCATATAATTTAAAAAATAGCTGCTGCATTTTCGGATCATTTGCGAAATTAGGATCTTCCATGAGCAACATCATGCTTGCATCGATTTGCCCATGCCTAATAGATCCGTCATCGCCGATAATCATATTAGCATCGATTTTTTTCTGCGTAATTTGCAGCGAATTAAAAAATGCAATAACAATTTCTTTGGACCTTCCAATGTCCTTAAAGTGAGTATCCATGTAGTTGCGCGCCCCACCACTAAATCCATGCAAATTATTTGGAATTTTATCGATTGCCGCCGAAATGTGATCCATAAGTATATTTTGTGCATTTTCACTATTTATTATCTGTTTCAACTCAGCATTATTCTCGAAAAATTCGGTAAAGTTATTAGCATTATTGCAGTCAGTAATTCCCGCAAACGATTCTTTTGGAATGCGGTTAAACAAACAACGTACCTCATTTAGACTAGGAATTGCAATATTCCCATTTTGCGGATCATTACGGAGCACTAGTGCGCAAAAGAAAATCTCCTCTGCGCCTATTGTTTCATCGCGGATATTTTTTTGTCTGTCTCCAAACCAATTTTTAAGTGCACCAGTTTGTGATGCCTCTCCATTCTCCTGGGTCCTCGTCGCCCCCCCAGGGGAGCGGCGGGTGAAAAAATTCAGTAAATTGCCCATTCCCTGATGTTAGTGGAATTTCACTATTTTGTCAAGTAAATGAAAAAAACTATTGCATCACTTGGGTGCAAGTTGTAAATTCGGGCACAAAAAGTGCTAAGTATCCTCTACTGTTAATGTTAAGAGAATAATTCGCCAGCAGTTCCCCGCCACGCTTGACTGATAGATCGACTTCCTATCGGTCCATTTGCCTTGGAGATGTGTAAATTTTTTGTGAATTTCAGCGACACATTTGCCGATATGCTTCCCCATCAGCCAGCGAAATCGCTTCACCCCCATTGGGCACTTACCGGGAGATTTGACCCTGCCGCGGAGAGATATTTTTCTCCGCGGCACCTTTCACCGCAGCGAACGGGCCTATTTTTTCTGATCAAGCAGCCAGCGTCGATAGTCCTCAATGGAGCCATTGAATTTTTTGCAAGATCCCTGGCTGATGATATAGAACTTTTGGCAACAGCTTTGCAAAGTTTGAAAGTCGTGAGTCACAAGGACCACGGCCCCACCATAGGCATTGAGAGCCTTCGCCAGCGCTTCACGGGCTTCCATATCCAGGTGGTTGGTCGGCTCATCGAGAATGAGCAGGTGGGGTTGACACAGTGTCTCCATGGACAATAGTAGCCGCGTTTTTTCGCCACCGGATAATTTTTTTGCCACAGTGAGCGCGCGCTCCTTGCTGATACCGAATTGGGCGAGGTGGCCGCGAATTTGTGTTTCGTTGAAGTCAGTGCATCGCTGGCGGAAAAGTTCCACCGGCGTCTTGCCGAGGTCGAGCATTTCTTCCTGGTGCTGGGAAAAATAGGCAATTTTTAGAGACTTTGCACATTTGAGCACCCCTCCCTGCAGGGCTATTTCGGAGGCAATGGCCTTGGCCAGGGTGGACTTTCCATTGCCATTGGCTCCAAGTAGTGCGATGCGGTCCCCTTCATCCACACAGAAATTTACATTTCGCAAAACCGTTGTTTCGCCGTAGCCAATGGCCGCATCTTCCAAGCAAATGAAGCGTCGATCTACCCGAGTTGACGGCTTGGGAAAGTGGAATTCAACGGCATATGGCGGCGCCAACGGCGGAACTTCATCCATTTTTTCCAGCATCTTTATGCGGCTTTGCGCCTGCTTTGCCTTGGAAGCCTTGGCGCGAAATCGATCTACAAACGCCTGCAAATGTTCCCTCTTTTGCTCCACGGAGGCTCGCTCGGCCAACTGGGAGCGCTGCTGCGCCTCAAAGGTGGAGCGAAATGTGTCATAGTTTCCCCGAAATAGCTGGGCCGTGCCATGGTGCACGTAGAGAGTGTGATCACAGATGCGGTTAAGAAAATTTCTCTCATGGGAAATGATGAACATGGATTTTTTCAACTGCCGCAGGTAATTTTCGAGCCAGATGACGGTTTCGAGGTCGAGGTGGTTAGTCGGTTCGTCGAGGAAGAGGCAATCGGACGGCGCAAATAGGGCCGATGCCAGCAATGACCGCACCTGCCATCCGCCGGAGAATTGGCGAAGTGGATTCTCCATTTCCGATTCTTCGAATCCCAATCCGGACAGAATCGCCCTGGCCCGCGCTTCAGCGGTAAAACCGCCGGCGGCATCGAAGGCGTCGTAGAGGTCTGCCAGCTGGGTCGCATCCACGTGCGGATCATTAATTTTTTGCCGCAATTCCGCGAAATCGCGATCGCTGCTAAGCATGGATTCCAACGGTGAAATTTCCGGATTTTCAATTTCCTGGCGGACGTAGACGAATCGGCGGTCCTTCGGGTAGGAAATTTCGCCTCCATCGGGGACGATTTCGCCGAGTACGATGCGGAAAAGCGTTGTCTTTCCCGCTCCATTTGGCCCGACAATTCCAACCCTTGCGCCGTCGGGAACGGAAAAATTCACAGCGGAAAAAAGCATGCGCGGCCCAAGCTGATAGGTAAGATTTTTAATCTGCAGCATGGGAATATAATGGAAGGAACAAAAAATCTTGCAAGCACTTTTTTAAAAGTCTTGGTCGGGCAAAGATTCCCATCCATTGCGATTTCACATGGGCCGATTTTTTGCAGTAAGGTGGCTGGAGCAAAGTCAGCTCGGCCCATTGGAAATGACCGATGCAGCCGTGCCATACTTTCGCCGATGGTGGTCAGAGCACATACTTTTTCCACCCCTCCATGATATGGCGAGACTCGCAGTGATAGCCAAGTAGGCGGCTGCGCTCCAATTTTTCATCCAGGGAAGGGGTGGCCGAGTCGTAGCCGCGGTGGCTGTATCGGGGAGTAAATGGACAGCCCCTATTGATGGATTCGCACAGATCGAAGCAGTGGTCACATATGGGATCGTAGTCTACGCCATAGATACAACCGCTGATGGTGCGCAGTTCCTCGGCGCTGTCCCAAACCTCTCCAAGAATTGCATTGGTGCGGTGCAATTCCCCGGACTCCTTCATTTCGCTCAGCTGCTCCATGTCGTGGAGGGCGTGACAAAATTCGTGGAACAGTGCCATGGAAATGGTTTTAGATTTAACGTCGATTTCTCCATCGCCATTGACATAGTAATATTGGCGTGAACTGAGACCATTTCCCTGCTCATCGAACATGGCAAGATTGGTCATGACGGAAAAATCTTTGCGGGAATAGAGGCTTACCTTTCCCTCATACTGCCGCAGCTGCATCTTCTTTCCCCCTCTGTAGAGGGATGATTTTGTCGCCAATAGACGAAAAAGCGTCCTGCCGACCACGTTTTCACATATTCCGTCCAGAGTTTTTGAAAAAACACTGTCAAAGAGTAAAATTTCACCGATTTGCTGGCGCACCTCCCCGTCCGGAATTTGCGAATATGCCCAAGTCTCATCGAATGTTAGGTGCACTTTCTCCGCATCGCGGAAAAAATCCTCAGTTCTAAATTGCATATTTATTTCCATAGTACCAATCATCCATCATTTATATAGCATTAAATCCGATCAAATCGCCGCGGAAGTACCCTTGGTGCCGGTTTCCGGTACAGGAGATGCTGCAACAAAAACCCAGGAAGTCAATCATTTTTACCGGCTTACACTGCATTTTAGAATGAATATTCGCGCCAAGCAAAGCATGAATGGGGACAATTTTGCGTTTTCTTGAAAAACTACCCCGCCTACATCAATGTTTTTTTTGATTCCCCTTTAAATTTTTTGGGCGTTGGGAGATTATATGACCACCCAATCAACACTTAGACGTGTTTTTAAAGCCATTTGCGCCTTTTGTGACAAAATTTTCCTAATTTCGCCTGGAAAAGATCGCCCTCTTTATTAGCCATGGCTCATTTTTTGACGGTAACGATTTTCTGTCGTAAGGGATTTTAAAACATTTTACCCCGGATCCATATGGCCATTGCGATACTGGCAATTAATCTTGAGTTTTGGATGGCGCAATCGGAATAATGGCTTTATTTCTTTACAATCAATATTTTTGAACTTCCATCCAATTAATGAATTCCAGCACAGCGGTTCCAACAAAGTAAAAAAATTACTTCAAGGCGCGCCTAAGTATCTAAGGCACAACATTTTAGGGAAGTCTATTAAATTTTGCATCAGATGCAATCGGATTAAAATGAATGATTCGAACTAAAGTGAGCATCAAGCCAGAATTTAGATAATTGCATTGCAACATTTTAAATTTAAAGTTCATTTAAATATTTAAGTCACAATATCTGAGAAAAAGCGAATTAAATCTCATGGAAAACGCAATTGGGCCAAAATTGAAGAATTAACTCAATGCGAAATGCCATTTTTGAAAATAAATTCAATTGGGATTAAATTAAAAATTTAACTCAGCATAAAGTACTGCTTTTGCAAAATGTGACCGGAATTAGTCGGCGCCGCCGCAAAGCGGCGGCACTAATTAAATGGCCCGCGGCTGGCCCATCATCTTTTCCCATTTTCGGTGGTAAAACGCTTTTTGCCTGCAGATGAGGCCTTTAAGCATTGACAATTGAAAAATATTTCCTATGGTGGGATCTCCAACCGGAGGAACATTCATGTCAAATTTTCAGCAAATGAATCCCCTAGATTATCAGGCCCGCGAGGAGGGCGAA
>JAIRXK010000036.1 GCA_031268315.1 Puniceicoccales bacterium
TTTCCTTTTTCTGCAATGGCCGATCAAAGAAAATGACTTGGCGCACTGCCACACAATGCGAATAAACCGTTTAAATTGTGTAGGTGCCTCCCCTAGAAAATGTTAACTGATTTCGATTACATTTGCCTAAAATTCGCTGAATGAGCCTTTGGGAAATGTCCATTTGCGTCGAGGAATTTTTTGATCCTTCTTTCCTAAAAAAAATGATTATTTGCGCGACTTTATGGAAAATCAACTCTAAGCTGTCGATTGTGAATCGGCGAATATACTACTGCTTACTTCTGTTTACTATCCCATTTCTCTCAGCGATAGTCGCCAATGACGCACCTCATTTTCTATGGGGCGATGGCGAAGTGGCAAAAAAAATTTACTGCCCCGTAGAAAATCCATGGGACAATGGTTGCAAATCACTACCCATTGAGAAGGCCGTAAGGGGAACCAATGGCCTTGGCGCAACGGAAAGGAAACTCGGACATGGCCCAAAAAAACGCAGTTGCCGCCCATGCAAAAAAAAAGATCGCACATCCGATCACGAATTCATGCGGGCAAAGCTATTGCAAACCACAGATTGCTCCTGGAACACCCAGGAAACAACTGCCATTGAGGCGGAAAATTGCAATGATCCCATTGGGGATCTGAGGTCGCCACTGCAGCAAAAATTGGACAAAATCACCATTCCTCGGATCTGCTTCCACGGCGTTCCCCTGAGGGATGGCATCGATGCCATCGGCGAATTGGCGGAAAAATTTGACCACTTTGACGGCAAAGGCATCAATCTCATTGTCCTCGATGAGCCTGGAGAAGAGGAAAAAATTTATCTCACCCTCCGCAATGTGTCCCTGGGAAAAATCCTCCAGCGTATTGCTCAATCTGTGGGCTATGACTGTGAGGTGGAAGAGGATGCCGTTGTTCTTACTTCGGCGGAAAAAAATAGCAAACGCCTTATAACACAATTTTTCCCCATTTCACGGGCAACGGTAGTTCACTTGACTAATTTGCGCATGAAAGTCGCCGAGGGAATTGACCGCGAACAACTCCGCCGCGAAGAGGACCTTCTTCGTATTTTTTTGCAAAATGCGGGCATTGATTTTGCCCATATCCCGGGATCCAGCCTCGCCTTCGACGGAAGACAACTTATTGTCACTCAAACGCCAAAAAATCTCAGGCACATCAATGAAATTCTCTCTCACTATGCAAAAATTCGCCAGGTGGAAATTGAGGCAAAATTCATAGAGGTCCAGGAAGGGATCCTCGACGAATTGCAGTTCCGCTGGTCCGCCGCAAATGACCACGGATCCGCACAGACGGGATCTGATTCTTCCGATTCCTTGCGAACCATGTCCCAAGCATTTACAGCGACCAACACATCCCACGGCGACGGAAAAATCACCATTGGCGGTGACTACCTGGCAAAGCCGGAAATCATCTCCATTCCAAACCACGCCCCTACTCCTCCAAATTTGGCAAATTTATCAGGAAACATTGTTCCGCTCGTTGATGTAATCAGCATCATCAGTGGAACACACATTGGAAATATTATGCACGCCGTTGAGCAGCACAGCGGATCCGATCTGATGAGTGCTCCAAAGGTAACGGTTCTATCTGGAAAAACGGCGGAAATTGTCGTCGCCCAAGAAATGCGCTATCCCGAAGACTACGATGAGATTCAATCCGCCGTTGGCAGCGGATCCAATCTTACCACATCCACATCCGCCGGCGTCACCATCACTGCGGGCACGCCACGCAACTTCAAAACGCGCAATATCGGAGTTGAAATGACCGTCACGCCTTTTGTTGAAAATGACGGCAAAATTACACTTCAGTTGGAACCAACTGTCACTGAGTTTGAAGGCTATGTGGAATATGGAGGCGTCAGCGTCGCCGTCGCCGGAGGAACAACGGTCACCGTCCCATCTGGATTTTTTCAACCGGTGTTCACAACGCGAAAAATTCGCACGGAAGTAACCATTGAAAATGGGGCGACAGTAATCATGGGCGGCCTAACCCGTGAAGAGATAAAGTCGGTCCGCGACAAGGTGCCCATACTCGGCAATATTCCCGTATTTGGAAAATTATTTCAGTCCAATGGGAAAAGTTCCCAAAAGCGTAATTTGCTCATTTTTGTCACTGCACGCCTAGTTGATCCACAGGGAACCGTTCGCGGAGAAATTATCCAACCCGATTGTCCGTGCGACAGGCGGGGCGAATTCGTTGAAAAAAAATGCCATTGTCGGCGCCTAGAACATTGATTGATCTGCAAAATGTAGCTTCGAAAAAGGCATTCAAATTTATTTCAGCCAAATTAAAAACCTTATTAGCACTCTCCAGGAGCGTACCGACAACAAAGAAGGTCGTTGTCTGCCGATTTTCATAGCACTTATTCCGAATGCTCGGCAAACATTTCCGCCACACCAATGTCAGTGCAGTGAGTAATTTTTATATTTCGCCTTTCACCATCTACTACATGCACAGAGGCAAGGTTAAATTTTACAACCAAACCACAATCGTCGGTTTCACCATGGATTGACTCTTCGCAAGCACGACGGTGAGCCATTTGAATGACGCGCAAGTGGAATCCCTGGGGCGTTTGGGAATGCATCATCCGCCGCCGATCAGGCACACACTGGACCGTTCCTCCGGAATTCATTTGCAAAATGGTATCCGATGCGGGAACCGCCAAAGTAACCGCCAAGTGGTCCTCGAGGGCAAGGAGGCAGCGAGAAATCATTCCCGGGGAAAGAAATGGCCGCACACCGTCATGGATGAGCACCAGCGCCTCTTCCCTGCCAATGGATTCGATTGCAATTCGGGAACTTTCCTGGCGGGAATTGCCTCCAACTAGAATTTTTGTCAATTTGCTTATCTCATAACGACTGCAAAGCTCTTTACACATTTCCGGTGCATCGGAAGGAACAACCAAAATAATTTCACCAATACTGGGATGAGTATCAAATGCCTGAATAGCGTGAATAAAAATCGGCTTTCCATGCAGTGGTAAAAATTGCTTAGACACGTCTCCGCCAAATCTTCTGCCGCAGCCTGCGGCAAGGATAATGGCATATGTTTTCACGGAGAGAATCGTTGTAGAGGGTTACTTTGCTGTAAATAAAAAAATTTTGCAGTGATTGCTTATTTCCAAGAAAGCTTATCTCGAAGGACCGCGTAATAGGAATAGTTTTCTGGCTGCCAGATGGTTACCCTGCGCCTTGCCCGACAAATAAAAATGCATTCCTGCTCCATTGGGTCGGGAAGGTCATGGCCATCGGCATATAAATTTGCGTGGGTTTCCGCTCTAGTACATTGAATTTTTATGCGCGACGAATCGGGAAGGATGATGCTGCGGTTAGAAAGAGAGTGCGGACAAATGGGGCTAATACTAATGGCACTGACCATGGGCGCAACAATGGCGCCTCCGGCGGAAAGGTTATAGGCCGTGGAGCCCAACGGCGTTGCGATGATAACTCCGTCGGAGTGATAATTATTGAGCAGATGGTCGTCTACAAAGACCTGCACATCAAAAAGTCGCGAAGAATTGCGATTCTTTATCACAAAATCGTTGAGCGCGTAGTAATTTGCATTGCCGTAGGAGCATTGCAATAGATGCTCCTGCAATTCGTGGCGTTTTCCCTCCAACATTGAGGGAAGCACGGCCGCCCAATTGCTGCGGTTGAGTGCGGTGAGAAATCCCAGGTGACCGCAGTTAATGCCAATGAGCGGCACGTTTTTTTCCGCTGCGTCGGAGGCCAAATGCAGTAATGTTCCATCGCCACCAACGGTAATGCATAGCCCAATTGAGGAAAAAAAATTTCCATCTATCTTTCCCGATTCGCCAATGCGAACTGCAATTTTCATCCCTTCGAAGTACTTTGCCACACTTTCGGTCGTTCCGCTAGCGGCGTATTTATGCGAATTCACAACGATGGCAACGGACTTGATCGAAGCACTTTTCATCGGAGGCGAATTTCTAAAAAAATGGCACACACATACATTTTAATACCTCGATCGCATAAATGCTTTTTTTGATTCCATTTTAATTTTTTGGCGTTGATTAATTATTTGCAAACCCAACCAACGCTTGCATATATTTTTAAAGCCATTTGCGCTTTTTGCGACAAAAATTTTCCTAAATTGCAGCCGAAAAAAGGCCGCTTTTTATTGTCCACGGCTCATTTTCTGACGTTAGCAATCTTCTGGCAACTAGCTGGCGTGAAGGATTTTAAGACACTTTATCATGGTACAATAAATGCAGTTGGGTCAAAATTAAAAAATTAACTCAGCATGAAATGCTACTTTTAAAAAATGCGACCGGATTTTAGTAAAATATAACCGGGAAAAATTAGTGGGAGAAGATTTTTTACGTTACCGCGTTTGAACCCCTGTCAAAGCAGTAACCGCCATTGCAATATTGGCAATTAACCTTGGATTTTAATGATGCGATCGTGGTATCTTAATATCCATTTGGTTGGAATATTTTCGCCATTGGAGCATTTTTTCGGCAGAGATTGGTGAGCACATTTCCGGGTCCGCACTCATAAAATAATTGAACTCCCATGGCGATCGCACCGGCCATGCACCAACTCCAGCGAACAGGCGCAGTAATTTGCTCGAGCAAAAGTCGACGAATGCCATCTCCATCATTGCCATGGAGCTTCCCCGTTACATTAGAAAATACGGCATAGTGGGGCGGATGAATTTTTAATTTTTTTATCTCTTCAGAAAGCTCATCCTGGGCCGACTGCATAAGCCGACTATGATAGGCTCCAGCAACGGAAAGCGAAATCGCACGGCGAAAGCCAAATTCCCGACTTAGCCGAATGGCAATCGTTATCTTTTCCGTCTCTCCGGAAATAACAATTTGGTCCGGTGCATTAAAATTGGACAGTTGAACGCCCGATTTTTCGCAGAGCATAATAGCATTTTCTTCGGTGCCTCCAAGCAAACTTGCCATTGCCCCGGGGGTACACCGGCAAGCCTCGTCCATTAATTTTCCTCGCAGAGAGACGAACTTTATTCCATCTTCATATGCAATGGCTCCGGCAGCCGTGAGTGCTGTCCATTCGCCGAGGCTTTGTCCGAGGCATGCGCCCACCGGCGGAAGCATCTCCGCAGCCTGCAATGCGCAAAAAGTGACATAGCCAACGGCGTAGAGAGCCACTTGGCAACGATCCGTTCGCCGCAATTCATCCTCGGGACCTTCGAAGCAGAGCCTCCCTACGTCCCAGCCAACCTCATCCGACGCTGCGGTGAAATATTCAACTGCAAATGGAAATAATTCGCAAACCCTCTTCCCCATTCCAACGCATTGAGAACCCTGGCCATTAAACAGAAGTCCAATTCTATTTTTCATGCCATGTCCGAGGTTTTAATGTTTTCATTTAGCCCATGCCATTTCATTGCGCACGCGCCTATTGAATGCGGCAGGAATGCGCACTCCGTACATCGCGCCGCGGCCGTATACTTGGCATGGGAGCTGCCGCGTAGGGAATTCCCTTTGATTCACATATGGCTGCCTTGCGACTTAGTCGAACCCTTCCCTTGCCATCGACGCCCACACATTTTACTATGATTTCATCGCCAATTTTGCAAACATTACTGAGGTCTTCTATGCGCTCTTCGGAAAGCTCCGATATGTGAACCAATGCCTCTTTTCCAGGAAGACATTCCACGAATACCCCAAATTCCTTAACGGTTCGAATGATGCCGTGGTAGGTTTTTCCTACCTCTATCTCGCTACACTGCATTTCAATTTCGCGAATAGCCACATTGAGGGACTCCCCAGATGGAGCGAAGACCGTTACATCCCCACTATTATCTCCGTGGATATCAATCTGCGCACCAGTCATTTCCGTTATTCGCCTAATATTTTTTCCCGAAGGACCCACCAGGGAGCCAATTTTTTCACTCGGAATGCGAATTACTTTCGTACGCGGTGCATTGGGTCGCAGTTCGCTGCGAGGTACGCTCAACGTATTGTCCATGATTTTTGCAATTTCACGGCGGTTTTCTCCGTTGCGGGCGATGGCTTCGCGGATAATATTAAACGGCAAACCAGTAATTTTCAAATCCAGTTGAAACCCAGTAATTCCATCCTTCGTTCCGGCGATTTTGAAGTCCATGTCTCCGAAATGATCTTCTAGTCCGATAATATCCGACAGCAAAACATAGTCCCCGATTTTTCCATTTTCGTCCTGATCGGCGATGAGACCCACGGAAATTCCCGCAACCGGCGCAAGGATAGGAACTCCCGCATCCATGAGCGCCAGAGTCCCTCCGCATACGCTTGCCATGGACGAAGACCCGTTGGACTCCAAAATTTCTGAAACTAGCCGTATGGAATAGGGAAAGACATCTCCCGCTGGAATAACCGGCAATATGGATCGTTCAGCCAGGGCCCCGTGGCCAAGCTCGCGGCGGCCAACGGCGCCGAATTTTCCCGTTTCTCCAACGGAAAATGGCGGAAAATTATAGTGGAATATGAAGGATTTTTCGTTAACTCCACCGGTCACTCCATCCAGTGTTTGCACATCCCGACTCGCCCCAAGAGTAGCCGTAACCAACGCCTGTGTTTCTCCCCGCTGAAAGAGGGAAACCCCGTGGACACGGGGCAAAAATCCCGCGACGCAGGTAATGGAGCGCAGCGCATCGGCAGTCCTTCCGTCGGAACGGCGCCGGCCATTCAAAATCAGCGAGCGATAAGCGCGCATTTGCCACTCCCCGAATGCGAAGGAAATTTCTTTTTCATCCCATTCGCCTCCAGTCTGGGGCATCATCTTCTGCTTGATCGCCGCCAGCAATTCGTTGAGGGCAACGGCTCGCTCTTTTTTTTCCTCCGTGAGCAGAGCTTGTCTCAATTGATCGCCGAAATCACTCTCCATTGCTGCAATGAGGTCCTCGCTTGGCAGATGAGTTGGAAATACCTTTTTTTCCCTGCCAAAACTCGCAGCTAGGCGCTTTTGAGCGGCAATGATGGGTTGAATTTGCCGGTGGGCGAATGCCAGCGCCTCCAAAAAGCGCTCCTCGGAAATTTGATCTGCGCTCCCTTCAATCATCATTGTATCATGTTCGTTGCCAACGTAGAGAAGATCGAGCGTGGAAAGATAGAGGAGTTCATTGGTTGGATTTGCAATAAATTCCCCATCCACTTCGCCGATGTGCACACAGCCAATCGGCCCATTCCATGGAATATCCGAGCAGAGCAGAGCCGCCGATGCGCCATTGACCACCAGCACATCGGATTCATTCTGCAAATCAGCGGAAAGGAGGAGAGATATCACCTGCACGCCATTGTGAAATCCCTCGGGAAATAGAGGTCGCAGAGAGCGATCACATAGCCTCGATGTTAAAATTTCCTTTTCCGACAATCGCCCCTCCCGCTTAATATATCCGCCGGGGAAGCGACCCGCAGCGCAAAATTTTTCCCTATATTCTACACTGAGCGGGAGAAAATCCTGCTCCGATGCAACATTGTCATCGGCGGTTACGGATACAAAAACTACCGTTTCTCCCATTTGAACAACTACGGAGCCATTGGCCTGCTTGGCCAGTGCTCCAGTGGAAAATGTCATGTCCAGCGATTCTACAAATTCCCTATGCGTTTGAATAGATGCAATCGATTGATCTTTCATATTTTGCGTACCTTTTTTATTTCTTTAATTCACACGATCACCCACTGAAGAGCCGCCACATAGCGGGCACTACATTGGGCACATATTACCCACAGAAATTCTTACTACTTACTACTTGCGCAGACCAAGCGATTTAATGAGCACGGTATAACGATCTCCATCGCAACTTCTTAGACATGCAAGAAGCCGTCTTCTGCGATTAGTCATGGCGATGAGTCCTCGCCGCGAATGAAAATCTTTTCGATGTATCTTTAAATGGGCCGTTAGCTGCGTAATTCTCTCCGTCAGAAGTGCAACCTGCACCTCGCATGAGCCCGTATCTTTTTCACTAATTTTATATTTTTCAATGACGGCTAATTTATTTATGTTCGGCATAGTAATATTTCCAATTCATGACTTTTCAAATGCAACCATTGCATTTGAACTCCAGCCTTTCGGCCAAAATTCCGCTCAACTCCCCAAGGAGTGTCACGGAGCCGCTAAGCTCTCGCGCACAATCATGGCAATGCATCCACAGGGAAATACAAGAAAAAAATACAAGAAAATATCACCCCGATCGCATAAATGCTTTTTTTGAGGCCCTTTTAATTTTTTGGGCGTTGATTGATTATATGCAAACCCAGCCAACGCTTGCGTATGTTTTTAAAGCCATTTGCGCTTTTTGTGACAAAAATTTTCCTAAATTGCAGCCGAAAAAAGCCGCCATTTTTATTATCCACGGCCCATTTTCTGACGTTGGCAATCTTACGGCAACTAACTGGCGTGAAGGATTTTAAGACATTTTATCATGGGCCAATACGTCCACTTTTAGAAGATTTTTTCCCAACGTTGCCTCACTATACTTCAATTATGAAACATTTTCCAAAAATTTGGATCGAATTAAGAAAAGTTCTTTACTTCAAAGCGCCGCATGGATTTTATTGTCGTTTCTACTCCGATGAAACTTTGTTTGCATGCTCGTGTTAAACGCTTTAAAGCAATGAGGGAAGCCATGGGAATGGCCGTTAGTTCTACTAAAACCATTTCCGGATTCAAAGTCCATATCGCTACTAATGCCGAAGGCACGATTGCCGTAAATTTTTGTTTTTCAAATGAATCCACACACGATGTTTGCTTTTTGGAAGTTCTGCTTGAAAACTGCACCGGAAGCGCTATTGGCGACAGCAATTACATTTCGCAAGAAAAAACTAATCGCCTAATACAGAAGAATTTAAAGTTTGTAGCGAAGAAGCGAAAAAATATGGAAATACAGAATGCGAAAGAAGAAAAACAAAAATTAAAAATTCGCCATCGCATCGAAAATTTTAATCAAAAACTGAAAAAATTAGTTGGCGAAGATTTTTCACGTTTCCGCGTTTTGGCCTCTGCCAAAGCGGTAATCGCCATTGCAATACTGGCAATTAATCTTGGATTTTGAATTATGCGATTGCGGGAATATGTGACATTTTGCACTCGTTTGCTTTGGAGCAAATTCATCGATGTTGATAAAAACTTGTAGCTTTGTTCCATCTTTTGAGAAAACTGGAGCACAGGATTTTGTTTTTCTTTGAAAAAAGCAAATCTCAATGTCTTTTCCAGATGATAATAGAATATTAATTTCGTGGAGTAGAAGGCATCCACTTTGGATGTGACAGAAATCATGGAATGCGTTTACGCAATTGCCGATATCGGTTTGTTCTGTAATTAGTTGCACTTCTGATGAGATGTTAATATTGGTAGCGGAGAAGTTAAATTCAATATTGCCGTAAATGTTCATATTCGTTAGCATTTGTTTGCATTGGCTTTCCGCACATTTATGCATAAATGATGCATTACAGTTTGTTGCTTGCGGTTCTTGTGTTTTTATTTCCGAAGTGCTTGAAAACTTTGAAACATTTGGTGCGTCGCCCATTGAGTATGTTAACGAAAATAACACAAATTTGCAAGTGGATTTCAATATAATTTTTGCATCTCGTCTATGGCCGTTGATAATTCGTAGTTTAGATTTTCGGTCCATCCGATTGTTAGCAGATGTTTACCGCATTCACAGAAATACAGTTCACTCATATCAATCAATTGGTGTGTGCAGCTGATGAAAAACATATGATCATACATTTCTTTAATGTTTCTAAAAATAATTTTGTTTGTTTTTATTTTTCAATGACTACCAGAGCGTATGCTCCGCGGGCTATTGAAAATGGAAATTTTTCGTTAAAGTGTAGCGGTTTGCCTAAAACGTCATGAATGTCATCGCCCTGTTTGACAGCATTTGACAGTTTTACTGATTCTGGTTTCGTCTTTGCGACGGCTGCGTAGGCGATAAAAAAATTTGTAACCGCGTGGCCAATCGGAACTGACACGGCCGTGTCTTTTTTTCTGTGTCCGTCCCTGTGTTTTTCAAGAATTTTTTTGAAATAGTCCATATGCTCTCTGCGAGGGAGGGTGTAAAATGCGAAACCTTTGTCAAGTTGCTTTAATAGGAGACGTAAATTGGACGTGTAGCAATGCTCACACTGCTGATCCAATTAGCGTGCCTCCGCCGGATCCAGCGGCAGCGCCATCCTTAAATCTCTCCTATTCTCTTCCCTTTGATCTATCATTAAATTAAGGCCGTTGATAGCGGAAAGCATTTCGCTGACAATTGGTTTTTGCTCTCTTTTAAGGTGCTCCGAATTAAGTAAGCAGCATAAAAACTGCCCCCACTCATTTCTTAATCCTATCTTTATCGCATGCCTAGCGGTTACTATTGCAATATTTTTAATATCCGTCTCGGAGTTGTCTCCAATTACTGGTAAAAACGCGAATCGCAAAATTCCCGAAAAGTTTTGCCGAAAAATTTTTCCTGGCCGTAAAATTGTTGCGGGGCAAAAAGTTGGCTTGCCGATGTTGATAAAAAATGCTTCAGGGAAGATATGGAAAAGCACACCCTGAAGTTGGTTGCGCTGTTTGTCCGCATCGACAACATGTGCAAGAAAAAAATGGCTGCCATGTCACGGCGTTGTGGCCGTCCGAGTAAACTTTTTCTCAGCGAAATTATAACGATCTATGTATGGTTTATGCGCTCAAAAGTACGCAAATTTAAAGCTTTCTACGAAGGAATACGCGGAATATTTTTGCGCTCATTCTTTCCAAAAAGCCTTCTTATACGGCTTTTTGGAAGCAATTAAAGAAGCAATCTGAAAACCTCTTGAGCCTGGCTACGAGCAGGGGCAGACGCCAAAAAAGTCAAATTTTTTACATCGCTTCAACACCTTTGCCCGTTTGCGAAGACGTGCGCAGTAAGGCGCACAAGGTTTTTTGCGGCATGGCTCGGTGGGCGCACTCTTTTACAGGCGCAAAATTCGAACCAAAAATGCACCTCGTGGTGGATAAAATTTAGAAGATTAGAAATTTTGTCCTAACACCTGGAAGTATGCACGATGTCAGCTGCGCCAAAGAAGTGCTCAAAAAACGCTCCCTCGTTGAGACTGCAATTGGAAAATTTAAGAACTTTTTGGGGGCAAAATTATCGCGCTTCCGTTCGCCTAGAGCTGCATTCTCAGCCATTTGTGCGGGTGTCTTGTCCGTAAATTTAGGATACTAAAACCGGGAAAGGAATTTTGCGATTCGCGTATTTTGAATTATGCGATCGGGGTAAAATATCATTTTTTATCTCCCTTCCGTTTCCTCAATTGACCACAATTTTTCAACATAGAAAATATCACAATTTTTCAAAAATACTCCCTAGATACATGCAATAAGTCGTAATTTTCTAATCTGATAGAACCCTGGAATTCTCTGAATAGCCTTTAGAAAATTTATTCTATTCAATGCCAATTCCTGGCGAACAGTTCCGTTGGCAACGGTAACGCTGACCGTTTCCGCGGAGATGCCCGTGACCTTTGTATAGCAGGACAATTTTTTTCCAACGACACTGGGCCACAAGGTCTTCAATAGGTGAAGTGATTCATTGGAACGATGAAACTGATGCAGATGTCTCTCAATGACGGCTCCGAGAGGATGGATTTTATCGCATTCAAGCCTGTCACTTTCACTGGGCAATCCGCAAAATGAATCAATTATCTTCCTATGTCTTCGCTTGATGATTTTCTTCACATCGATTCCCTTTCAATGACAGCTCCGACCCTATGCAGTTTTTCATCCAAGTGCTCGTAGCCCCGGTCAATGTGATAAATGCGCTGAACGATTGATTCTCCCTTTGCTGCAAGCGCCGCTAGACACAGGCAAGCGCCGGATCGAAGATCCGACGCCATGACCGGCGCTCCACTGAGTGCACTCGGACCTTTGACTATGGAGGTCGCATTTTCAAGGATAATGTCTGCGCCCATTCGACAAAGTTCGCCAACGTGCATAAATCTTTGAGGATAAACGCGCTCCGTCAAAACGCTAATGCCGTTAATTTGCGTAAGCAACGCGCACATGGGCGCCTGTAAATCCGTCGGAAATCCTGGAAAGGGAAGGGTTGCCAATTCCATGGGGCGCAAATAGGAACGGTCGCCGCGAACAATAATGCGATCCTCAGATCGTTCGAATATGGCACCACTTCGTACTAAAATATCCTCGAAAGCACCTTGATGGAACCAGGGAATGTCAGGCAAACTCAGGGAGCCGTGGGTCACTAGCGCTGCGATGACAAATGTTCCAAATTCTATGCGATCGGCGATGAGCCTGTGACTTGCTCCCCGGAGGCCATCGACGCCATCGATGGTCAGCGTTGGCCCGCCGATGCCATCGATCTTTGCACCCATAGCCACCAACAAACGGCAAAGATCCACAATTTCCGGCTCACACGATGCGCTCTGGATGATTGTCGTTCCCTTCGCAAGTGTGGCCGCGCAGAGGATATTTGCCGTTCCCGTGACTGTGCTTCCATAGCGCCCACCGAGAAAAATGGATGTTCCCCGCAGCGAAGCTGCAGATGCGTGGATGAGCCCATTTTGCAAAAAAATCTCGCAGCCTAATTTTCTCAGGCCATGCAGATGTAAATCAATGGGCCGCTGGCCGATGACACATCCACCAGGAAGGGGCATAGTCACTCTCCTCATCCGCGCAAGCATCGGACCAAGCAAACAGATGGATGCTCGCATCTGCCTCACAAATTCATACTCAGGATTACCATCAATATATTTTGCAGCAATCGTCGCAGTGCCTCCGCTGAAGGCAAATTCGCAGCCAAGATTTTGCAAAATCTTTCCCATGAGTCGAATGTCATCGAGATCTGGGACATTGGAAAGCACCACCGGATCCTGGGTTAAAAGCGCCGCGGCCATGGCAGGCAATCCTGCGTTTTTAGCGCCACCTATCGCCACCTCACCGCGAAGTGACTTTCCACCCTGTATGCGAAATGCTTGCATGTGAACAATATTAATGCTGCCGAAATGTCAGATGAAAAGATTTTTCCAAAAAAACTTGAATTTCTATTTCCTTCCCGTAGGAAAATGAATGCACCGATGCCTGGCTAGCTCAATTGGCAGAGCAGTTGACTCTTAATCAATTGGTTCGGGGTTCGAGTCCCCGGCCAGGTACCATTGTGCCGAATTAGCTCAGCCGGTAGAGCACCCGCCTTGTAAGCGGAAGGTCGTCAGTTCGATTCTGACATTCGGCTCCACACAGTGCAAACCACTGCCTCTGTTGTTTTTTTGTTTCCGTATGTGGATATTTTGAATTGTCGCTGACAAAATTTAATAAGTTTTCGGAGGCCAAGCAGTCCATGTGGTCTTTTTGTCCCAATTATCAATGGCAAATATGCTTTTGCCTCAATTTTATCAACTTCCTCCGCCGATGATCGTTAGCTCCATTGTCGATGGCCATAGCACACTTATTTTACGGAAAGCAAATTTTTTAGCAAAATAGGATCGCCAAATGCAAAAGTTTTCGTTTAATGAGTGCCATGGGAGAGTTAGTACAGTGTGATTGCTGCGGTGCTTTGGCAACAGTATATCTGGCACAGGTCATTAATGGCACGACGACATGTCTTCATCTCTGCGCAAAATGCGCAAAAAAACGTGGCATCTTGGACGAGTCAGGCATGCCCGTGAAAGATTTGCTAACAGCTTGCGGCATAGAATACAAAAAAAACCACAAACAAATCGGTTCTGCACAAACTTGTCCAAAATGTGGCTGCACTCTAAATCATTTTCGCGCCACCAAAGGAGTTGGGTGTTCCCACTGCTACGAGGCATTCAGCTTCAACATCGCAGAGTGGATTGGAATACGGCAGTACAAGGGGGAACCACCTCCATGGTTCTTAGATAAAATGAAGCCGCAACAAAAAGTACTTCAGGGCCAAAAAAGGAAAAAGCCATTTACCGTCACTGAAAGAATACGCATGCTCGATGCAAATTTAAAGCTCGCACTGGCGGAAGAGCGATATGAGGACGCAGCACAGCTGAGAGATAAGATCGCCCATTGCAAGAGGGGAAAAAATTCTCCATGCATTTCAAAAAAAGTTCTTGAAAATGGAAATAAAAAGCATAGAGAATGAGATCTTTGCCATATGCTAATTTTTAATTTTAGAGAGACAGTTGATAATTTATGACAATTTCATTTCCTGCAAAGTTTCCTCAAAAAGATAAGCGCCACGATCGACGGCGCAGTTCGGACCGTGGTCCACGCTGCAATGAGCGCATTCGCGTTCCGGAAGTCAGCGTCATCGGTTACAATGGCGAGCAGTTGGGGGTAATGGACACGCGAAAAGCTGTTACGCTCGCCAAGTCCCAGGGCCTCGATCTCGTTGAAGTGGCAGCCAATTTAACTCCCCCCGTATGTAAAATTCTTGACTATGGTAAATATAAATACGATGAGGAAAAAAAATCTAAACGGCATCAAAAGCCAAATATAACTAAATTTAAGGAGGTCAAATTTCGACCCAATGTTGACCTTGGCGATTACAGTACGAAAATTCGCCACGGAGCAGAATTCTTAGTTAAAGGCATGCGCCTGAAGCTGTCGCTAATGTTCCGTGGCAGAGAAATGGCACACCAGGAAATAGGATTCGATGTTATGCAACGCGCCATCAATGATTTGCAAGAATTTGGCATCCTTGAAACACCACCGAAATTGGCGGGACGCACTATCATGGCCGGCATGTCTCCGCGAAACAATCGAGCCCAAAAAAGAAAACCTGAGTCCGAAGATGCTGAAGACATGCCCATGGACGACTTCGAAATTTAGCTTGCATCATGATGAAACGCTCGATTTTCGCCTCTTCCCATTGTTTGCCCTTTTTTGAGGTAGAATTCCCTATCCGTCGAAAATGTTGTCGGCGCAGTGTAAAGGTATCCAATGCTGTGAATGGTACGCAAAAATTTGCTAATATTACAGCCATTTTCACGAAACATGCGTCGAATGCGTACGACATACTGATCCAATGACCGACTCTCTAGATTAGCATGTAGGCCCCAGACGTGATGTATGATATCCCTGCGAGAAAGAATAACATTCTGCTCGCAATAGAAAAGATACATGAGTCCAATTTCCCTTTTCCCTACAGCCTTTATACACCCACTGGAAAATTTTACGGTCATGGACGATGGAAACACCTGCGCGTAGCAAAAGGGGAATGGCTTATCATGGAGTGTGATATTTTCCGTCAAATTCCAATCACGACATGCAGGAGCACGCCTTAAAATGGCCCGAATGCGGGCCTCCATTTCACGCACATAGAATGGCCGCACCAAAACATCATCGGCAAATTCCAATGCTCGCAAGCGCTCCGCCTGCGAAGCGCTGTCCAAGACAATCAGCGTTGGAATAAACTGCCCATTTTTGTGCAGCTGTTCCAAATATTCCACCGTACTGCCATCCTGCATGTTTCCATCGATAACCATGAAATTTACGAAGTGATTTGCTAAAAAGCGACTCGCGCTTCGAAGCGATTTTTCGCTTTCAACGAAAAATCCAACATTTTTAAGATAGCGCCCTATGGACTCGCCTATGCCCTGGTCGCGCTCAATGACGAGTACACAGGGTACTCCTCTGCAATCCTCAATAATATCTTCTTCCATCTGCGTTGCCTTTTTACAGAAATTTCGCCCATTCCAAATCATTTACTTGTTTTTTGCATTTTTATTACATGCTACAAGTTTGTAACTTGCTTAAAACCAGTCGGATACACAATGCGTTACCTATCACATCAGTAAATCCACACTTCTAACAATGCGCTATTTATGTGGCATATGCCGGAAAAATAATAGTGGGGATTTTTCCCACATAAAGGTGCAGCTGGACTGCATGGATTTATAAAACTCAGTCCAACAAATTTTGTGAAAAACTTACAATTAAAGACGAAATGTCTACTGTACTAAGTGATTCGCCTCTAATTTTCAGCGCATCAAAATTCCCCAATCCCCATATGCCAGATGCGTAAAATGATGCATGCGACCGCGAGTCGGCATACACAATTGGTAGCGGGAAGAGCGATTGAGGCAGGCGGCCGCGTTGGAGGTGAACTTTGCAGACAAAGCCAAATGCGGCCGCATGTGGGAGATAGATTCCTAGAAGGCGCTTGCCCGGCCGAAGGAGCGATCGGAGGAATAGCTGCGGCGCGCGCGTCCCACGGATCGCATGCCATCTCTTTTTACCCCATGGAAATCTTCGCTTCTATGGAAATCACGTCTTTTTTCCTGGCTGCGGAAGTTGCGATTTCCACCGCTGCTGCGGCCTCGCGGATAGAAGCCAACACGGTCATGGCCGCGGGATTCGCATTTTTCGGGATTCATCATGCGGTCAATGGCATACCACTTGCGGCGATCGCCCGGGCAAATCAGACAGAGGGATGAGCCACTGGCACCGGCCCGTGCAGTCCGGCCGATGCGATGGACGTAGTCTTCCGGACACTGAGGGAGATCATAGTTAATCACATGCTCGATGTGCGGAATGTCCAATCCACGCGCGGCAACGTCCGTTGCGACGAGAATGCGACATTTTTTTTCACGAAAATTTAAAATGACACGGGAGCGCTGGCGCTGCTGCAAATTTCCATGAATCGCCAGGGCACTATATGCGTCCTTGGTGAGACGGCGGGCAATGAAGTCCGCATCCCTGCGCGTTTTCACAAAAATAATGACAGAACCGTCGCGGGCACATAGCTGCCGAATAAGTTCATCGTATTTTTCAGCGTCGGAAACATTGATGATCTCCTGTTTGATCGCCTCGATGGGCCGATTGAGCTCTCCACTGACTATGCGCTCCGCATTGTTGAGGTACTGCTGGGAAAGACGGAGAATTTCCTTGGGCAGGGTTGCAGAAAACAGCATGGTCTGGTGCGCCTCCGGAAGAAATCGCAAAATCTCCTCAATTTGCACGCCGAATCCCATGTCCAACATGCGATCGGTCTCATCGAGTACCAGGTAGCGGACATGGCTCAAACTTAAAGATTTACGCAGCAAGTGGTCATTGATTCGCCCGGGAGTTCCAACGATGATGCTGGGGTGTTTCCGCAGCTGGCGCAATTGTCGGTCGTAGGATTCTCCTCCGATGAGCAGTGCCGTTGCAATGGATGTACTTTTCCCCATGAATGAGGTAATCGCGCGGTAGACTTGGACAGCAAGCTCCCGCGTCGGCGTCATGATGAGCGCACCGTGATCTCGATTTTTATAGATCTTTTCCACGATGGGAAGTCCAAATGCCGCCGTCTTTCCTGTCCCTGTCTGCGCCGTTGCCAACACATCGCGTCCCTTTAAAATTGCAGGAATTGCCAATTTTTGAATGTCTGTCGGTGTCGAAAAATTAAGGCTTTTTAATGTTTCCAATATATTATCAGCCAATCCAAAAGCCTCAAAGCCATTGTCTTCGCTGGAAGTGCAGTTATTATTTTCCATATTTTACTTTCTCGGGTGAATTGCCAAAAATTATCCTTGGCCCAATCCACGGGTTCGATGACGAAATTTCCTCTAGGAATATCCGGAAAAACCAAAACCCTGCGAGTAAATTAAACATCAATGCTGGCGAGATAATCCGCCGAAATTGCCTATGTCAATAATAAAATTTGCTTGCAAATTTGGTTTTGTGTGTTAGTGTCTGTCGTGGAGTAAGATATGACCGATACACGTTCTTTGTTAAATTCCACGGATTGCTCACCAATCCAATCATTCACCGATCCCGAAAGCGGGGAAAATCTTCAGAATGCCTCCGCGGCCGTAGAAAACCCGCCTATTCAATGCGACATTTTGAAAAGTTGGGTGGACCCGCGCACCATCGACTCACCCCTCCAAGATGCCTGGGATGTGGTGCGTAGCATTTTTCTCACCCTGTGCGGCATCGGGAAGGAAATTTTTTTTAAAATCTTCCAATTTTTCCGGCGGACGGGCGACAACGTCACCATTACTCCCACGGAAACACTACTAAATTCACCGGAAACAAGAGAGATCTTTTTTCGGAATATTCGCTTGGCCACCAATCATTTGCAGATTCTTGCCGCCGAATACCAACGGCTTTCCTTGCCGCTGGGCACGGATAATTTCATCCGATGGACAGGCAGCGACGATATCCATGAGCAAAGCCGCCTCAACCTTGCCCTTCCAAAAAATTTCCCAGCTACAGGAGATCCTCGCCGGACAATTAAAGCGCGCCTGAAAGTGCTCAATGACTTACTGGTCGAAAAAGGATTCGTTGCCTTCAAGGAGGGAAAAATTATCCTCCATCTGCATTCGCACTTTGCCTGCGCATTTCTCTATGACGATGCCCTTAAAAAAATTTGCATTCACATGCGAGATACGGCGAGCGATCGCTTTTGGGAAGCGGGATCAAGCGTCAATTGGCTCGCAAATTTTAAGCAACAAATGGGCATTATTCCCGACGTATATGCCATGGGAGACCTATTTGTCCACTGCTGCGCGGAGGTGCTGGGCCGGGATAATTTGCTTATCACCGGCTATTCCATGGGCGGCGGAATTGCATTTTTCAGCGGCGTGCGTAACCGCGTGCCAGCCATTGGATTTAATCCCGCATTTCTCTCGAAATATCACAATCAGTGCTTTCCGGATGGATGGGAGGAGTGGGTCAAAGAAAATATTTCATCTCTTTCCACTTCCAACGACATACTGTCCCAGTGCATCGATAATCCTCGCACCGGCGGCATATCACCCACATGCCTGCCTGAGGGAATTACCGTTTACCTTACCCAGTCAGCCCGCTCCCGTTGGGGAAAAATTTTTGACTCCCTTCGCGGGCACTATCTCTCTGAAATTACATATGGAATGCTCCACGAATTATACGCCGGCGGAAAAGAAAATCGGCTGGATTTCTATCGCATTTACAACACTCTCCCCGCACATATTCAAGATGCCTATCAATCTAAGTATTCCATGGAAATTCAAGAAACGAATGAAAATGCCTACAACGACGCAAAAATTGAACTGCTAAGTGATTATCGTGAAGTAAATTGCGCAGCTTAGGTCCCCTAGGAAAAATTAGAATTGCCATTTTTTTGATTATTTGCTAGTAAATGGATAGTCGGTGCTGTGGTGCTGTGGTGCTGTGGTGCTGTGGTGCTGTGGTGCTGTGGTGCTGTGGTGCTGTGGTGCTGTGGTGCTGTGGTGCTGTGGTGCTGTGGTGCTGTGGTGCTGTGGTGCTACGGTACTACGGTACTACGGTACTACGGTACTACGGTACTACGGTACTACGGTACTACGGTACTATTCCCGCCCTGCGGCGGCGCTATGTCTATTACAAAATGGAGACTGAAATATGAATTTTGCCAATGCTAAAGTTAACAGGCAATTTACTCGGCAGCGGGATAGAAACTCCGACGACAATAGTCAAACTCCCCCTACGTCCACATCCTTTGCAGGAATAGCGTTCGATAAAACCATAAATGCAAGGACGTACGCACCATTTCCGCAGCAAATCAAACTATTGACGCCCTTCGTGCCCGCAAAATATGTGCCAATTTTGAGCGGAACTGCGGTTGTGCCAAAATTTCACCCGCGCCCAATCGAAACATCGGAGAGCCATTCAAAGCTAGCTCAAAGTCCACTTCACGCCAATGGGACAAACATTGCGGGAATGGGCGACGACCACTCGTGGACGCCCGCGGAAGAGAGTCGCTGGCCGACACAGGAAAACAACCAGTTGGACCAGGTTCAATTTGGCCAACTAAGCGGCGAGGTCCTCGCACTGATGGTCGAAGATGAAAAAAGCGCCGATCGAAATAGCAGCGCAGTTTACTCCAATGCCGCCACGTCGAAATTTTGCGAGCCAACCGTACTCGATGGTCTGTATAAATTATTTTTCACTGCGAAAAAGAGGATCTGCCAGCTGGCCAACATCGACGGGGCAAAGTTTCGAAAAAATCTTCTTTCCTACGAAAAAAATCTCTGGGATTCAGCCAACGAAATCGTTGCCATCGCCGGCAGTGCATATCGTGCGAAGGGCAAAAAAATAGGCGCCTCCGACATAGCAACCGTTTATCATTCCGTATATAACACATTGGCGACAAAGCAAATTAATCGACTTGCCGACATCAATAAATTGGATGAAAATTACAGGCTTCCCCTCTTTCCTGTGGAAAAAATAGAGACCGTTTCCCTCATTCCATCCGACGACTTTTCCACGATAGCCGCAGACATCCAAAAAATTATGGGCCATATCCTATCGAGAAAGTTAGCGCAGCTCATGAGGAATGAAAATTTTTCTGCCTTTTTCCATAAATACCTCGACATTCCCCATTCGCACATCGTCGGCGTTGGATTTTCCAGCATCGTATGCGAGGCTATTCACATGGGCCAAACGCTCTGTATCCGTCCCATGCGCGAACAAAAAGAGGAAAAGAGGATATTCGAATTATTTTCCATGGCAAAACTTTATAGCGATGAGTCGAAGGAAAATTCTGATTTAAAAAAGAAAACCAAGGCGGTCTGTGAGATCGGAAAATACATAGCCCAAGCCGGCGGTGGCGATTCGCCGACGCACGCCGTAGAAATAAGGAAGGAAAATGGTGTGGAATACATTTTTATGACAAAGGAGGGGAACGATCCAATCATTTCTCTGCTGAAGAAAAAGGAAGAAATCTCAGAGGAAACGGTCATTTCATCCGTTTGGGCACAGTTCCTGTCAATGGTGGTGGGGCAAATGGACGGCCATTTCGGAAACTTTATTGTCAAAAAAATACGGCAAAGGGTCGGTGAATGCGATACTTTAGTTATTAAGGCAATTGATTTTGGACTCACATTTCCCACATTTCTTTTCGGCAATAACAGCAATGAAACCGTACAAATCATGTGCGAAACCTATAGAAAAAATAGTCCCAGTGCCTATGCAAAAAAATATGGGGAAATTAAACAACTAGCGCGTGGCGAAGAAGAAAATATGTTTAATAGCAAATTTTCAAACGCACTAAAAATACTAAAGGATAAAAATCATGCAGCCTTTTTTGCCAAAAAACTCGATGTGTTTCGAGAATATTCAATCCAAGATTTGACAAAATTTTTTAGAAATATCGAGAATAAAGAATTAAAATCATTGGCAGAAACTTGCACTGCGGAAAAAATGCAAGAATTAGCAGCAATAATCACCGGTCGGCTGCAAAATTTAATGCTAACAGATATGCAACGCTATCAGCGCTTTTTCTTCATTGGCATGCATCCACTAACCGCGGAAATTAAAAAAAAGTTTTTGGAGATCTTATCCGCAAAGTGGCAGAAAAAAATAAAAACCCTGCTGGAAAAAAATCGCTTTACGCAGCTCGAGATCGAAACCACTGCTGCGCGCATGGAAATTCTGAGGAGAGATGTGGAAAAAGCGGACATCATTGAAGGTACTTTTTTGGAAGCTCTGAAAAGTAACGATGGTCGATTTTCTTCCGCCAACTGCCTAATGAGGAGAATTTTAACGCCAACTCATCCGCAACAATAAGTGCCCTTCCTCGGAAGCAATCCGCATGCCTGCAATCTCTTTTCCGCCGCTTCTTCGACTACGCCGAATGGGCTCGCCCACCGGATGAAAATTTTCCAATTTTTTCGTCCATTTACCAATTTAATCGCCACAATGTCGAGATTTAACCCATTGAAGCGCACCTACTTTACCCGCTTGAACATAGGAAAAACCAGACACTCTAAAAAATTTTTGATAAATTTATATAATTTTC
Source organism: Puniceicoccales bacterium (assembly GCA_031268315.1). Classification (GTDB taxonomy): domain Bacteria; phylum Verrucomicrobiota; class Verrucomicrobiia; order Opitutales; family JAIRLM01; genus JAIRXK01. Next base: position 21,691 of record JAIRXK010000036.1, read on the forward strand.
AATAATTTTGCATTTTTTTCTCGCCAAAACCAATACCTTTCCCATCGTAGGCCATAACCTTATGGCAACGGAGAAAGAAGAAGTAAAGTCCGCTGAAGCCCAAAGCAGGGAAAAAGCGGAACAGGTTCCATTGGACCAGTTGCAATTTCGGACTGCCTGGTTCAACGATGATAGCGATATGACCGTGCGTGTCCCGGCGGGTAAATGCCCGCCATCTGGCACCATGGGCTTTTTAAAAGAGGGCAGCAAACGAAATAGAAAACCTCCCTTTCATAGAAATGAACCTGGAGGCGAATGCCGACGCGGCGAATCCACTTCACCCGGTGGAAATTCGCCTCTTCGTAGCCCGCGGAGCCCATTCGCTGAAACCAACCGTCGCGAGGGCAATTTTCTTCCGCGCCAACATTCTCCATCGCAGCGCAGTGAGCGCGATGGTAGGCAAGATTTTCCGAAAAACCGAAGCGTCCGCTTTAACAAGTCCTCCGACCGCCGCCCATGGATTCCGGCACCGCCTCCGGAAATGGATTGCTCCATCTCTTTCTACGCAACTGATGAATGCTTTAAACCCATCGCAGAGCGCATCCAAAAAACGGGAAAAACGTATGCCACTTTTCCCATTGCAAAATCATTCCTGGATTCCCCGGAAAAGTTTGTCTTCGTTCTTCGCAAAAATTCCGATGCATCGGCAAAATTTTACTACTCTCCTCTCGATGGCATACCCTTCTCGTCCGTGGAAAACGCCGTCGACCACTTGATTCGCAACCACAGAGAGTCCATCTTCACCGCCGACATCTGCGAAGGAACACCTCCACACGGAAACTTTTCGACGGTTGTCCTGTGCCCGTTCCTTAAAAAGCCAATCGCCGCCCAGAACCACCATAGCTACCGTAAATTGCTCTACGAACACTTCCTACAGCACGTGTACGGCCTGCCCTTTGAGAGTTTCTGCGATCGCCTGGAAACATCGTCGGCACAGGAAGATGTCCAAAGCTGGCTCGACTCCATGAAGCAAACGCTCACCTACCGAATCAAGCGGCAGGAAGGCCCAAGCGAAGGGCCCGATGTGCAACGGACCGCCGAAAATCCCACTCCAAGCACAGATGGAAGCGAGACAAAAATATCCAACGGAGAAACGGATCCATCCGAAGAAATGACTTTCAGCTCGCTTGCCGACGCCCGCCGCTACCTCATTGAAAATCCCTCGGACCACGTTCATACTTCCGAATGCGTCCGCGTTCCCGGCACCTCGCTGGCAAAAATTTACGATCGCGACATGCGCCGATTCGTCGAATTTCACTGGCAACAGCAAAAGCGATTCCCACTTGAAACGGCCAATGCACTGCGTAGCAAACTCAAGCAGAATAATCTCTACTGCTACAAGCGCGGAAAGAAGGGCATTTCCTATGTCTGCGCAGCACAGCGCAAGTTCCGCGGCGAAGAAGCCCGCCTCGCCGATGCCCGGGAAATGATACTCGATGCCATCTGCGCATCACCCCTCATTAGGGCGGAAGATGTGGCGGCAAAGTTAGCAAATTCCATGGCAGATACCGACGTAGCAAACCACCTGACCTGGCTTATCCACGAGGGCCACGTGACCGAATTCGAAGACGGAACACTCCTTGTCTATCAAAAGCTAGCTCCCGAAAGAGCAGATTTAAAAACTCAAGCCTCGAAAGTCTCCTCAGAACAATCCGATACCGCAGAAGAAATCGAAAGTCATGGCACAGCCGTCTTCGGTGCCAGCAGCGAAGAAATCGCTAACACAGTGGAAGAAATAGTGGAAAATGTGCTGGACGACGCGATCGCAGAAGCAGCAAAAGACATGCTCGAATGCGCAACGGATAACGATGCATGCACAAGCAACGATGGAAATGCTGTCACTCACCCTCCCCACATAGTCAATGGAGTGTCACGCACAGATACGCACAGCGAATCTTGAAAAAAGTTGACGCGGCCAATGCTGGGCACTAGATTGCCTCGCGGAAACACTCCGGTGGCCGCGGCCCTGTCTCTCACAGCACGCTTCAAAATAATCACTGAAGAAATGTTGCAAATTCCATGGCATTTTCATAAAATCATTGCATGGAAGTAGTTCCTGAATTTTTACACCCCCGCAGCAGCGGTGTTTTGCTTCCCGTTGCATCGCTTCCCGGACCCTATGGAATCGGCGAGCTCGGCAGCGTTGCTCTGGAATGGCTTGAATACTTAAATGAAACGGGCCAAAGACTTTGGCAAATTCTCCCCATCCATCCGACCGGCGTCGGTCACTCTCCCTACCAATCCTCGTCGGCGATGGCATATAATCCCATGCTCATTGGTTTGGACCAGCTGCATCGCGAGGATTTACTGTGCGACAATGATTTTATCGCCTACCCAAAAACTTCGGGAAACACTATTGCCTACGAAACCATTCTCCCATTCCGCTATGAACTTCTAAAAAAAGCCGCGGAAAATTTTCTACGGCGAGGCAAGCTGGATGAATATGAAAATTTTTGCCAAGGAGAAAAATCCTGGCTCGAAGACTATGTCCTATTTGAATGTTTGAGCCGGCGCTTTGCAGGAAAGACTTGGAATCACTGGCCGGAAGAATTTTGCAATCGCAATCCGGAAGCACTAAAAAAATTCAGCGAAGAAAATGCGCACGGGATTCACATCTTGTCCCTATGGCAATACTTTTTTCACCGCCAATGGCAATTAATTCGCAGACGAGCCGAAGAACTATCCATCAAAATCATCGGCGATATGCCTATTTTTGTCTCCCATCACAGCGCCGACGTGTGGGCTAACAGAGAACTTTTTGATCTCTGCAAGGATGGTAGCCCACGGACGGTCGCTGGAGTTCCGCCAGATTATTTCAGCAGCAGCGGCCAGCGCTGGGGAAATCCACTCTACCTCTGGGATCGGCATCGAAACACAAACTATGCCTGGTGGACACGGCGCCTCCTCGGCTCGATGAAGCTCTACGACGCAATACGCATCGACCATTTCAGGGGATTTGCCGACTACTGGGAAATTCCAGCAGCTTGCCCAACCGCCATGGAGGGCCGATGGATGCCCGGCCCCGGCGAACACTTTTTTCGCAGCATCCTCAGCCAAGTCGGCCCCCTGCCCTTCATCGCGGAAGATCTTGGAATCCTCAGCGATGAGGCGGTTCATTTGCGTGAAAACCTTGGCATTCCAGGCCTGCGAATCGTCCTATTCGCCTTCGATAGCGACGATCCCTCTTCTCATTTTCTCCCGATGAATTTTTCAAAAAACTGCATCGCCTATACCGGCACCCACGACAATAACACCGCAATGGGCGCACTTGATAGCTGTAATTTTGCCGCAGACGGATCATCCATTGGGCAAAAAAGGAGACAAATTCTAAAGAAATATCTCCCGCGGGAACATGCATTACTTCCTCTCCATGAGGCCCTTCTCCACTGGATTTCCAAGTCCAATGCACAGTGGGTTATCTTCCCCATGCAGGATGTGCTTGGTCTGGGAAGGGAAGCACGACTCAATGTCCCCGGCCAGGCGGAAGGAAATTGGCAGTGGAAATTAAACGGCGAAGAAAAAATGCCAAAAATCCGCTTTCTTCTGCAAAAAATCAGCCAAAGATAGCGGCTTGCCGTCAAAATTTTTACAAAAAATTGTCGCTACAAAAATAAAAATTATTTTTTGTTGATATTTAGCGAAAAATTTGAATTCTATATCATATGATGGTTGAGTTCGTAGGCAATCCTGCACCTCAAGAAGGCGCCGATAAACTTTTAGTCTCCAAAACACCGAAGACGCTACTAGGTCGCATATGGACATCTGTCATTATATCAGCCCCCTTGATTGCAGCAACATTGATAGGTCTACTGCTGCTTAATGTTGCATATTTTTGGTTTCTTCTTCCCGTCATAGCAATCCCTCCCAGTGTTTTTTTCGTTCTGCATCTCTCCGATCGCTCCAGCATTTCCCAGGAAACACCGCATCCCTTACCCGAGTTGCCCCAAGAAATCCATTCGAATAACACAGAGCAAGATGACGGCGCAGATGATCCCCAAAAAATCCATTCGAATAACACAGAGCAAGATGACGGCGCAAATGATCCCAAAAAAGACCCAGAAATCATTTTAGATAGCCAATCTGAGCAAAAAAAGCATGCTGTGGAAAATACAAAGGGCTGTGACTTGAGTTTAAGTAGCCTAGAAGCACAGATCCTACGCAGAATGGGTAACTACCTCGATTTAAGTCTCCTGCCCAAACTCAATACCTGCGATAATTTTGACCTATCAGTGTGCAATAGTATCAATTCTGATGATGAAGAAAAGTTATCCGCGATTTTTGCAACAAGAGGCACTATGAAACTTTGCTACTTCACACCAAAAGAAATAGGTGAATTTCAGAAAAATCATATTCCCATAAAATGCATAATTGACACTCAAACAAAATCAGATGAAATCTCTTCACACCATAGTACTTTCACTCATGCGGTTCTATACAAAGAAGATCGTCTAATTGGGAAAGGTGCTGTCGAAAATTTCCACCATACAGAATTTAATACAGATGGTTTTATTTACACAAGTAAAGCAACATCAGCAATTGAAAATTGCGGTGAATTAAAGAATGCATGCGATATTAACCAAATTGGCTCTGCATTTATTTCAGCTTCACCTATAAGGAATCATAGAAAGGTATCTTTTTTAGATGTTTTCTTAGACACAATAAATCGGAAATCAATACCCGTAATCGTCGACATGGCCAATACGGATGATGACATTTACATGCAACCATGGTACATAAAAGCCAAAACCAATATCAAGGCTGATCACTTTAGGCTCTGGCACATAGTCGACCATAGCAGATTAGGCTATACGCAAATTGACGACAGCGCAACAACAAATTTGTTTCCTCCCATTACTTCATGCGATAGTTTGCCAGAAATCAATTCTCTCCTTACAACTCATTCGATTGGCGTCACATTTTATTATCGAATGCTTCATTATTTTAAAATTCCATGGGAAGACGGCGCGGGGAATGAAATTGCATTCCTGGAAAAATATTGCAAAATTATCTATGCGGCCGCCGGTGAAGCACCGCCCATCTTCCATTGCAATGCAGGCATGGGAAGGAGTGCAACCATGCTCTGTGCCTATCAAATGTATCGCATATGCCAAGAGGCAAAAAAAGATAATATCGAGATTACATATGATGTTGCACAGCAAAAGTCTTGCGTAAGTAACGGGAAACTTAATTTAATGTGGGTATTGCGAAACTTAATTTTGAGCGGTCGCATATCGCGACAGGTATTTATTCAAACCAAAGAACAATTTTATTGCTTGGATTTATTCGGCAAACATCTCGCCAACGCTGCGGCGGGTTCAAAATAATTTCGTCCAAACGATGGCCCCGTTGAACGGCGTATCAGCGCTGGTATTTGTTTCCACTCTGCCTTAACCGATACTTGCCCATGGGGATAAGTTTTTTTTATTTTCAAAATTTATTCCTTGCACTCCCCCAATCAAAGGGTTCAATGGAGCTACTGCGGGCGATGAAGCCCTTGAATAGTGAGGATTATATGGGCAAAGTAATAAAAATTGGAATCAATGGTTTTGGCCGCATTGGCCGATTGGTTTTTCGCGCCATCGAGGAGTTAAAACTTTCAAAAAATGGCATAGAGGTAGTGGCAATTAATGATTTGGTCCCGGCGGATAATTTGGCCTATCTTCTGAAATACGATTCCACACAGGGAAAATTCCACGGATCCGTTGAGGCGAAGGGCAGTGACAAATTGGTGGTCAATGGCCATGAAATTTTGTGCCTCGCATCGCGGGAAGGCCCGGCAGCACTTCCATGGAAAAGCTTGGGAGTGGACATCGTGGTCGAATCGACGGGTCTATTTACCGATGCCGAGAAGGCCCGTGGACACTTGGAAGCCGGAGCAAAGAAGGTGATTATTTCCGCACCAGCAAAGGGAGATGGGGTAAAAACCATTGTCCGCGGAGTCAATTGCCACACGCTCACCGCCAACGATCATCTTCTTTCCAATGCCTCCTGCACGACGAATTGCCTAGCTCCAGTGGCCAAGGTCATCGTCGAAAATTTTGGTCTCGAAGAGGGACTCATGACTACCATTCACAGCTACACGGCCACGCAGAAAACGGTGGATGGACCATCAATGAAGGATTGGAAGGGTGGCCGAGCCGCTGCAATTAACATTATTCCCTCCACAACCGGTGCGGCGAAGGCAGTGGCCCTCGTCCTTCCGGAACTTAAGGGAAAACTCACCGGCATGTCGTTGCGGGTTCCATCTCCCACCGTTTCGGTTGTGGACCTCACATTTCGCACTTCCAAGGAAACATCCTACGAGGAAATATGCAAGGCAATGAAAGCAGCATCACAGGGATCTCTCCGTGGAATTTTAGACTACACCGATGAGGAAGTAGTTTCCACGGATTTTGTCCACTGTCCCGCATCATCAATCTTTGATGCCGGGTCCGGAATTGAGCTCAATAGTCGCTTTTTTAAATTAGTTTCATGGTATGACAATGAGTGGGGCTATAGCATGCGCTGCGGTGAGCTCATTTCCCTTGTCTCTTCTTTTCTCTAAAATGGAATAGGAAACATAGCACATGGCTTCATTGATCTACAAAAAATTTCGCTGTGGACCACTTCGCAATAACTTTTACTTGATAATCAACACAGAATCGAAGGAAAGTATTGTTATCGATGCGCCATCTGGGAGTTTTTTTGAGTATGATTACTTCACTTCAACCAATCCTAACAAGTTGAAAGCAGTGCTCATCACGCACGGCCACTGGGACCACTTCGCCGAAGCCTTTCGCTTCCGCGCCGCAGGATTTCCCATTTACGCTGATGTCGAGGATTGGGAATGGTTTAGCTCAACACAATCCATCTCCTTCTTCTGCCCAGCGGGCATAGGCATCCAACCTTGCCAATGTGATTTCTTTCCCAAGCGCGATGATTCACTCTCATTGCTCGGAGAAACATGGCAGGTCATTGGCGTTTCTGGACACACGCCGGGAAGTTTATGCTTTTACCTCCCCTCCCGCGGCTGGCTGTTCAGTGGCGACACACTTTTCCGCGAAACCATTGGCCGCTCAGACATCCCTCAGGGAGACCCACAGCTTTTGCTTAGTGAAATTCGCATGAAACTACTCACACTTCCCGAAGAAACGCAAGTATTTCCCGGCCATGGTCCCGAAACGACAATCGGCCACGAAAAGGATCATAATCTCGTTTTAAATGATCTTATTTGACATCGTAGAGGAGTTTCACACCTTGTTTAAAGGTTCGTTCGCCTATGTCCCCAAAAAACACATAAGCTAATCGTGGAAAAAAATGTTACCCAAATCACAAATCCGGGGGATGCCCATCCCTTGGATCCAATGAGGTGAATCCATTTCCCCGCTATGGATAGGCTTAGAAAGATCATCACTGCCCGAACCATGTTGGTCGCAGCATTCACCCTTGGCTTTGAAATTGCAAATGGAATTGCAAAATAAACGGAAAATAATGCGCTCAAGCAATGTATCCACAAACCGTGGTAACGCATGGCATATTCCCTCATTTTCCGCGATCCCAAATTTTCAAATTGCATTAATTCACGCAGTTCACCCATCGACAAATTTTTTATGCGCTTTGATTGCATCGCCATTTGCCTAGGCGTTTCAGAAAAATTTTCCTCCATTTCTTCAAAACTTTTCCTATGCTCTTCGAGTCCAGTAACACTTCCTATTTTCGATTCAACACCTCCATGCAGATGCCAAATTCCATTGCGAAATTCAGCATCTGCGCAGTAAATTTTTCGCATTTCACAGCCACTCTCCAAAATAAAGACACCGTACGCCAAACCTTTATTCACCTGGAGATTTTCGATAAGCCAGAGCCTTTGATCGACAGCATTGGCAAATGCAATATTTCTATCTTTTCCCAACACTTGGATTCCACTTTCATTTTTAAAATTAATACTCGCTTCCAGGTTTGCAACTCGGCCAATGGTAAAAAATTGCAGCCACAGCATAAGCCCAGATAATGCTATGCCACCAATAAGCAAAGGTCGGAAAATGCGGCGAAGCCCAAGACCGCCCATCTCAATGGCTATGATTTCATTTTTTTCCTGCGCACTATTCACCGAGTAGAGTGTTCCAAGAAGAGTTGCCATTGGAAGAACATCACAAAGCAGTCGAGGGGCGAGAACTCCACAGTGAATGAAAAAAGCACGGACACTAAATCCAATGTGAATCCACTCTGAAAACATGCGATATACGTCCTCGATGAGGAGAAAAAGCAAAAAAGTTATCCCCGCTGTCGCCACCGCAGCTAACCATCTGCGAAAAAAATACCATGCGAGAATCACCTCTACCAAATTTCTGAAAAAGGGAAAAAAAACAACGGAAAATTTCCACGGAAATCCTAGAAACGCTAAAAAAGTTATCAACACGGCCTGTTGGTAACCCCGTTAATAACCTGTGAACAACTGGACTTGTTCACACTTTGTCCACAAAGTTGCTAACACAGGAAAAGCCATCGAGAAGAGGAGTTACCTAGCTTTTCGAAAACTTGTCAACAGTATCAACAATGTAATATAATACTATTATTATTATATTCCCCCCTTTTCCGAGACCTAATTCTCCGTAAAAAAAATGATTGAACAGGCACCATAATTTTTTTTTACCCATTCTATGCTTTCGTAGTTCAAGGGACAGAACTGCGGTTTCCTAAACCGTCAATCCCGGTTCGAATCCGGGCGAGAGCGCCAGAACAGAGCAATGGATAGCCACGCACATCTTGATTTTTTTGATTCCGAAACCCGGAAAAAATGCATTGCCAATGCAAGGGCAGAAGGCGTGGAATACTTCGTTGTTCCAGGCGTTAGTAGCTCCGGCTGGAGAGGCATACGGGAAATGGCAGAGCAATCCGGAGAGGGGAAGGTATTTTTTGGATTTGGAGTGCATCCAACGGAGGTGCAAGGCGAGGAAAATTGCGAAAATCTTGGACAAGAGCTGGATCGGGCAGTGGAAACCGTGGTAGGCAACGGTCTTGTAGCCATCGGCGAGATTGGATTGGACTACTACCACTTGCCCAATTCCGGGAGAGATCAAAAAAAAGCCCATCAACGGAAAGCCTTTCGAGTGCAAATTCAAGTGGCAAAGGAGAAAAATCTTCCCCTCATCATCCATTGCCGCGACTGTGACGGGGAAACTGCCGCATGGAAAGATGTGCAGGAGAACCTTGAAAAGGAGGAATTTCCAGCGAATCGCGCGCTGATTCATAGCTTTGCCTATGGGGTAGAAGAGATGGAAAAATGGTGCGCAAAGGGGGGATATGTTTCCTTTTCTGGCATTGCGACAAAACCTTTTGCCACCGCGGTCAGGGAGGCCATTTTACGGGTGCCGGAGGGGCAAATGCTCATTGAAACCGATTCCCCCTATCTCCTTCCCCATGGACTCATACGAAAGGACGCCGATGGGAAAATTCCGCAAAATGAGCCGCGAAATGTGGTGGAAATTGCACGGCTCATTCAGGGGCTGACTGGGCAGTCAAAGGGAAAAATTCTAAAGCAGACATTGACCAATGGGCTGCGGTTTTTTTCAATTCAGGAGCAATGATGTTTCGAATATGGCCTCTATATTTTGCTTGGAAGCAGCTTTTTCCATCTCGCCGAATGGGAACGGCATTTGCCTATTTTGCCATTTTTGGCATTGCCTGTGGCGTTTGCATTTTGGCCGTTGTCATCGCCGTTATGAACGGATTTCAATGGGAAATTTGTCAGAAAATTAGGAACATCGGAGGGGACATTTTTATCCATACACCGAATCTGCGGATGGAGGAAGGCATACGTCTCGAAGAATGGATTCGAAGGGAAACGTGCGTGGAAAGCGCGGCATTGTTGCGGGCAAAGCCAATTATTTTAATGAAGGAAGGCCGCATTTCCCTGCCCACGCTCGTGGAACGAAGGAGCGACGACAGGTGGCTGCAGCGGCATGCCATTGAAGAGGCGCATGATCAGACCGATAAAGAGGGCATTTGGCTAGGAGGGGATCTGGCCCAGGAATTGAGGGTTTTCGCCGGAGAAACGGTGCAGACGCTGGCTCCGGAAAATCTTTTTAGGCAGAGGAAAAGGAAGAAAAGTCCAGCCTTTCATATCGTGCAGATCGCAGGTATCTTTCGCACGGATTGGGAAGAACTGGATAGGCGAACGGTTTTTTCTGAACATTTAATTGGCGACGGCGCATTGGCAGGGGTAGAGGTTCATTTGAGAGGTGGATACGACGCCAGAGATGTTTCGGAGAGATGGAATCGGGAAGACCTTGTTCAACCGCTGCGTGCGACGCCGTGGCAGGAAAGTAATCGGCAATTGTTGGCAGTGCTAGGCCTTGAAAAGGTTGCCATGTTTTTCGTGCTTTCCTTTGTCCTTGCCATTGTGTCATTTTCCATCGCATCGGCGCTCATTCTTCAAATTTTTCGCAAGCGCAGAGAAATCGGTCTGCTTAGGGCCATGGGCGCAACGAAAATGGCAGTGCTTGTAAGTTATTTTTACCAGGGAATTATCCTGGGATCCTTCGGAATTTTGCTTGGAAATTTATTGGCATTTGCAGCGCTTCATTATCGCGATTTTCTGCTGGGATATGTGTTAAAACTGTGTGGCAATGGAGACGAAATTCTTTCTTTTTACCAATTTTCCCATTTGCCAGTTTCGCTCAGCGGCAATGAAATGATAATTATTTGCGCGCTGGCCATGGCTCTCACAGTTGCCGCATCGGCGGTGGCTGCGCTGTGGACGGTAAGAATCAGCCCGTCCCGGGCCCTTGCAGGAGAGTGAAAAATGGAAATTTCGCTGGAAAATGTGAGTAAAAGATATGGTAGTGGCGCGAATAAAGTAATCGTCATCGACAATTTAAATCTAAAAATAAAAATCGGGGAAAGGTTGGCCATTCTAGGCGTGTCCGGAAGTGGGAAGACGACATTGCTTCACATTATAGGAGGTCTACTTCCTCCGGACAGTGGAAAGGTGCTCTGGGGTGGAGTGAATGCCAATGGCGCATTTCGAAGAAATGAAAAACTCCGCGGAGCGTTTTTCGGGTTTTCTCTTCAGAATCATGCGCTTTTGGAGGAGTTGAACGTTTTAGAAAATGTTCTTTTACCACTGAAAATTCTTGGAAAAAAAAAGAATATTTCTCTCGCAGAGGAACTCCTTGCGGCCGTCTCCATGGATCATCGCATGAGAAGTGTGCCAAATATGCTTTCCGGCGGCGAAAAGCAGCGGGTGGCTATTGCCCGTGCTCTTATTCATCAACCGTCATTTCTCATTGCCGATGAGCCGACTGGCAATTTGGATGAGGAAACGGCGGAAGCAGTGATTGAATACCTATTCAATTTATGTAAAATCAGGCACACGGGGCTTTTATATGTGACGCATAATCGCCAATTTGCATACCAGGGGCAGCGTGTTTTTTTCCTAAGAAAGGGAAAGTTGGAGGAGGTACCACATGCATTGCAATGCGGCGAAAAAGCACTCCCCAACATGGCGTTAGAAGAAAAAATAGTAGAATGAAAGTTTTTACTGGCATAAATGAGAATGCCGTGCCATAATAGGCTGAATGGCGAATAGAGTACGAGTTAAGACCATAATTATGGGAGGAGGACAGGGAAGTCGCCTGTTTCCGCTAACGAAGAGTCGTTGCAAGCCAGCAGTACCCATTGGATCTCAGTACCGGCTCGTCGATATTGCTATTAGTAATAGTATTCATTCTGGATTTAATCAAATTTATCTTCTAACGCAGTACCATACCCGATCACTCCATCGGCACATTTCCCAGACCTATCGCTTTGATCCATTCGATGGAGGTTTTGTGGAAATACTCCCAGCTGAGCAAGTTAACAGTCGCGATCACAACTGGTATGAGGGGACTGCCGATGCGGTGCGTAAAAATTTAGATTATTTTAATTTAAAGGATGACGATCTGGTATTCATTCTAGCCGGAGACCACCTATACCGAATGAATTTTTCAAAGATGGTGGAGGCCCACTTGCGCACGGGAGCGGAAGTGACCGTTTCGGGAAAAATTCTTCCCTGTGAGTCCGTTCGGCAATTCGGCGTAATGGAACTCAGCCAAGACATGCGCATTTTGTCATTTGTGGAAAAGCCAAATTCCGATGCACTTCTTCGGCGGTTGGCAATGACTAAGGAACAGAGTGAACGATTTAGACTGCATCACTCCGCCATACCTCAATGTGTTGCATCCATGGGAAATTATTTATTTCGCTTTTCAACGCTCTGCCGCGCCCTGTCGGGCCATGAAACGGACTTTGGCCGCGAAGTGCTTCCCAATTTAATCCGGCAAAATGTTGGCATATACGGCTATCTCTTTGACGGATACTGGGAAGACATCGGCTCCGTACGCTCATTCTTCGATGCCAATTTGTCACTTACTGACATAGTTCCATCCTTTGATTTTTTCGACAGCGAACAGCCCATTTTTACTAAACTGCGCTATTTGCCCGCCTCAAAGGTAAATGGGTGCACCATGGAGCAGGTGGTCATTGGTGCCGGCTGTCTCATTGATCGTGCGTTTCTTCGGCGCTGTGTCATAGGCATTCGATCCGTGATTCGGCAAAATTCTCATCTGGAAAATGTCATCATGATGGGAAACGGTTTTTTTGAAAAAGAGCATGTTCGAAGTGCAAAGGTCCCATGCGGCATCGGGAAAAATTGCTACATAAAAAATGCTATCCTGGATAAAAATGTACGCATTGGAGATCGTGTGCATCTTTCGCCCGAGGGAAAATCAAATGGATATGTATCAAATGGATGCATTGTCGTTGATGGTATTGTATGCGTGCCAAGTGACATAACTATTCCCGATGATTTCGTCTTTTAAAAAAAACGCGAAAATTTCGAAAATGGTGAAGAGGTGCTGTGTAAAAGAGTTGCAATAGCATTTTTTTGTGCGTAGATCGCAGCATGGCCCTGCTGCAATTGGACAATCTCCAGATAGAATTTCCAATGGCAAATGGAAAAATTTTCTCCGCCGTTGACGGCATATCCTTTGAGATGGATGTCGGAGAATCGCTGGCTTTCGTCGGGGAGAGCGGTAGCGGAAAGTCACTCACATCCCTCGCGATTACAAAGTTGCTTCCGGAGCATGCGGTCGTTAGAGGAAGTATTATTTTCCAGGGGGAAAATATTTTTTCCCTGAAAGAGTCGCAATTGCGCCGCACGCGCGGCGGCGAAATTTGCTATGTATTTCAGGAGTCCATGGGTTGTCTTAATCCACTTTTGACCATCGGATTTCAATTGCGTGAATCCATTCAACTTCACAGAAAAAACTGCAGTCGCCGCTCCGCCAATGTCATCGCATTGCAGCATTTGCGGCGCATTAATTTTGCTGACCCTGAGAAAGTTTTACGGTCCTATCCGCATCAGCTAAGCGGTGGGATGTTGCAGCGTGTGGCAATCGCCATGGCCATTTGCAATGGGCCGAAATTGCTCATTGCCGATGAGCCGACGGCGGCATTGGATTCCCACTCCCAACGCGTGGTTCTCAACTTGCTCGCCCAGCTGCGGGCGCTATATGGCTTCTCCCTACTGATTATTACTCATAATTTAGGGGTAGCCATGGAGATGGCCGAAAGGGTTGCTGTAATGCACCGGGGACGCATCGTAGAAATTGGCCAATGCCGCGAGGTTTTTTCCAGGCCTGCCCACGGGCATACGTGCCGACTTATTCAATCCATTCCGAGGCTTCCACGTGGCTGAAATTTCTTTGGCAATTTCCGTGCAAAATGTGAGTTTTTTCTATTCGAGGCGCACGCGACTGCTAAATAGACGGCGTGGGGAATGGATTTTGCAAAATGTTTCTCTGGATCTCCGTGAAGGAGAGTGCATTGGCATTGTTGGGGAAAGTGGAAGTGGAAAGTCCACATTGGCCCATGTCATTGGGCGGCAATATAGAGCTCAGTCGGGCGAAATTTTCTACGGAGGGAAACAAAATTTTTCCAGGAAGGAATTTTGCCGCTACGTGCAAAATATTTGGCAATTTCCGGGAGATGCCCTTGATCCCCTATGGTCCATTGGAAAAACCCTCCGGGAGCCGCTAAAAATTCATTTTCCTGATCTTTCACGGCTGGCCGTGGAGGAAAAAATTAAGGAGTTGCTACACGGCGTTTCGCTGGATGATTCCCTGCTTCAGCGGCGGCCCAGCGCATTGAGCGGCGGGCAAAAGCAAAGGGTTGCCCTTGCCCGTGCCCTTGCCGTTGGCCCATGCGTGCTTATTTGCGACGAAGTGACCAGCGCATTGGATATGCCTGTGCAGTGGGAGATTTTAAATCTTCTTAACATTCTGCGGGCAAAGCAGCGACTGGCTATTCTATTTATTTCCCATGACATCGCTGCAGTTGCTCAAGTGGCGGATCGTGTAATTGTGATGCAAAAGGGTAAAATTATAGAATCTGGGCCAACGGCGGAAATATGCCGACACCCACATCACAGATATACGGAGACTCTGATCAATGAAGTATTAGCCATGCGCATCTAGGGAAAAATTGAGCAAATTTCGCAGTCACTGAGCCCATAGACATTTTGCAGAATTTAATTTTGACCATCGGCGAACAAAATTTGAGCAAAAATTTTTGCACTGGCATAGCAGACTTTTTCACAGAGGAGGTCCCGCTGGCCGGCGCAATGGGAAAAATCGACACATTGAACGACGGTGCGATGGGGTGTGCGAAATCCCAGCCAAATGATGCCAACTTTCCCAAGGCCAGCGGCGGTGCTTGGACCGGCATTGCCAACATTGGAGATGGCATAGCGACTCCCCGTAAGGTCACTAATGCGCTGGGCGGAAATGGATGCAATTTCCTTGCTGGCCACTCCAAAATTATTCAACAGCGTTTCTGGAATTCCCAAAATATCCACATAGATACTGGGCGAATGAGCAATAATCCCACCGCTGCCTAGGGAAATAATTTCTCTGTGCTGGGAAAAAAAATGAGACAGCATTCCCCCCGTCGTACCCTCAAAGAGGGAAAACGTATCGCCAAAGCGCCGTATGAGCGACAGGACAATGTCAATGAGTGAGTGAATGTTTCCCCCACTGTCACCGGAATCGAATCGATATTGTGTGACACTAGGAAAATCCGCATAGCTAATGGTATTTTGTAAACTCATTTTTCCCTTGACACACAAGCGTAGTATCTATTGCCTTGGCCGTGTCAATGCGGAAAATATGCGCAGAGAACTTTGGGGGCGTCATGGTTTCGACTTTATGGAGCAGGGTGACGATGCATGTCGGAGATGGCCGGTTGGCTCCGTTAAAAATCCGGCCAAAGTCCTTAAATGGCAAAACTAAAAAAGATAACATTATTAGAGGCTTAAACTTCAGCCCAGCGGCCAATGGCTGTGCGGCGATGAGTGCGGCTGCCTAATGGTGGAGTCACCTAGGATAGGTGGCACGTCGCGGTGTCTGACGGTCCGCTAGGACATCGCGACGACAAACAGCGGGCACGGCGGGGTTGGCGTGCATCCACCCCGCTAAGAAAATGCACTCGCCGGGAAAATTGGTGTCGAAGCGAATTTTTTTCGGTTAAATCTTAGACGGCGACTAAGCATGTAGATGCGGCATCTGAGAACATAAAGGACGTGGGTTCGACTCCCACCGCCTCCACCAAAAAAAGGAAAATTTTTACAAAAACTCCTTGATGCCCAGATAAAAACACATAGATTCGCCTCGCCCCGAGGAGGAGTTATGAATGATAAAAGTAATGATATGATGCAGA
Source organism: Puniceicoccales bacterium (assembly GCA_031268315.1). Classification (GTDB taxonomy): domain Bacteria; phylum Verrucomicrobiota; class Verrucomicrobiia; order Opitutales; family JAIRLM01; genus JAIRXK01. The sequence goes on from JAIRXK010000036.1 coordinate 37,465, forward strand.
CACTTAGGCTGTCAACGCAAGGGTCCAGCAGCAAAATTGCGGAAGAAATGGACAGGACACATTTAGGCGCAAATGAAAGCAAGGTTCCGGAATCAGAGGCGATGCCTTTGCCTTTCCTTGCCGTTCCAGAAAGTTTGTCGGTGAAATCCCGCGTCCTTAATAGAGTACTGGGTATTTCTCAGCAGCCTAAGGTGCCCGTGAATATTAAGAATGAAAGTTCCGATGAAAATTCCGGTGAACTAAAGTCTGACGATGATACCAATGCAGAATAGCTATCGGCTTGATAGCGGGATGATTTAGACTTCCCGTAGCTGAAAAAAGTAATTGCGCCGCAAAGGTCTTTCGATTTTTGCGGCGCAATTATTTTGTGAAATAATTTTTCCAAGCACTTAGGTACAGAAGGAAAAAAATTTTAAAAAAATAAAGGCCACGGTTGGAAAATGTTGTAGAATTTTTGCCCCAAAATTGAAAATTTTATTGACCTATGTGGGCAGCAATGGTACACTATGTCACCATGTCCACAAAATCTATTTCGGGCGGGCAGCGCGTGCTGACGCCAAACTTGCCGAATGATATCGATGAGAAAAAGCTTTCCAAGGAAAAGGAAAAAATTGCGGAAAATGAGTCACCCGCCAATGAGCCGCCTGCTAATAGTGACAATGAAGTAAAAAATGTTGCAGAACAGAGTCCGAGTAGTATAAACTCGTCGCCTGTGTCGGTGAATGATGCAAAAAGACCGGATCTTCGCAAAATTCATGGCGATGGAGATGATGCGTTTAAAATTTTACAAAGTGGAGTTCCGCCGGAAGAACTGCCTCCAGAACTCGGAGCGGAAATGGGGAACCTTATTTTGAAAGTATAATTAAAGGAAAAAAATGTGTGATAAAGATATGCAAAAATTAACGTCCGTGCGCACGACGCGGTGTCAAAATCCGCTGATACCGCATTGCATTTCATGGAAAGTGGACCAGCTGAGGGAGCGGATTGTAAAGCATTTGGAGAATATGCTCGCCCGTGAACCCAAAAGTGCCGTTCTCCACGACTGGTTTCAGGCAAATGTCTATGCGCTGCGCGATCGAATTTTGGAACAATTCATCAAAACGCAGCAGGCGCAGCACGATCAGAATTGTCGCCGCGTCTACTACATGTCCATGGAATACCTCATGGGTCGGCTTCTCAGGGACAATCTCAATAATTGCCAACTTTACAAGCTCAACGAAAATGCACTCATCGAGCTGGGGTTGAAATTTGAGGCCATTGAGGAGCAGGAATCCGACATGGGACTCGGCAACGGGGGTCTCGGACGCTTGGCAGCCTGCATCATGGATGCGCTATCCACCCACAATTATCCGGCCGTTGGCTATGGAATTCACTACGAATTTGGTATGTTTCGCCAGGAAATCCAAGATTTTCGCCAAAAGGAATTGGCTGACAATTGGCTGCTCTATGGAAATCCATGGCAAATCATGCGGTCGGAAAATACGCAGACGATTCCCATCTATGGCCACGTGGAAACGCGCACCGATGCGTCGGGAAAAGTGAGAAATATCTGGGTTAATTATAGCACATTGCGGGGGGTTCCGTGGGATATTCCCGTGGTTGGCTATGGAGCTCAGACGGTCAATTTTCTCCGCCTCTGGGAATCTCGGGCTTCGGAGGAATTTAACCTTGATCACTTCAATCAGGGAAATTTCTTGGAAGCCGTGGAGAGTAAGGCGGAAAGCGAGACCATATCCCGCGTTCTTTACCCGAATGATGCCAGCGATGCCGGGAAAAAATTAAGACTTGTGCAGCAGTACTTCTTTGCCAGCTGTTCCCTTAAGGATATCATACGGCGCCATTTTAATGGCAATAACACCTGGGATAATTTTGCAGACAAGGTGTGCATTCAACTCAACGATACCCATCCAACCATTGCCATCGTTGAATTTATGCGCATTCTCATCGACGAGCAGCAGTTCGAGTGGGAGAAAGCTTGGGAAATTAGCAGCCGCGTATTTAACTACACCAATCACACCCTCCTTCCCGAGGCGCTGGAAAAGTGGAGCGTGCGGCTATTTGAATACGTTTTGCCCAGACATCTGCAAATTATCTACGAGATTAATGGGCATTTTTTAAAGATGGTGGAAAAGCAGTGGCCGGGAGATGTGGAAAAATTGCGGAGCCTGTCCATCATCGAAGAAGGTGGAGAACGATTTATTCGCATGGCTTATCTTGCCGTCGTCGGCAGTGAATCCGTCAACGGCGTGGCGGCGATGCATTCTCAATTGGTGAAAACATCCCTATTTCCGGAGTTTGTTCCGCTCTTTGAAAATAAATTTAAAAATGTTACCAATGGAGTTACTCCACGCCGCTGGATTAATTCCGCGAATCCGAGACTGGCCGAGCTGCTCAATAAGACCATTGGTGAGCAGTGGATTTTGGAATTGGATGATCTGAAAAAATTGGAACCCTATGCCAATGACCTCGAATTTCGCAATGAGTTTGCCCGCATAAAAATTCAAAACAAAAATTCACTCGCGAGTTACATAAAGAAGCGCTGCGGCATTAGCTTGGATGTGAGTGCCATTTTTGATTCTCAAATCAAGCGCATTCACGAATACAAGCGCCAGCACCTAAAATTGATGCATATATTGTATCTCTATCAGCGCATCTTGGAAAAGCCCAGTTTGGAAATCCCAAAGCGCGTATTTATTTTTGCCGGCAAATCCGCCCCAGGCTATATCATGGCTAAGACAATCATCCACGCCATTAATCTCGTCGCCGACTACATTAACAATGATAGCCGCATTCAGGATCGCATCAAAGTTGTTTTTATTCCCAATTACGATGTGAGTTCTGCAATGAAAATTATTCCCGCAACGGACCTTTCCGAGCAAATTTCAACGGCTGGTACCGAAGCATCGGGGACAAGCAATATGAAATTTGCAATGAACGGTGCGCTGACCATTGGCACCTTGGACGGAGCGAATGTGGAAATTTTAGAGCAGGTCAAGGAGCGCAATATGTTTATATTTGGCCATACGGCACCGCAATTGGCACAATTGGCCAAATCCGGCTATTCTCCGGAGGCATTCTATCACCACGATGAAGATTTGAAAAAAGTCTTGGATTGGATGATGGGCGACACGTTCGGAGAACCCCATGGATTCAATCCGCTGAAGAGGATCGCTGAAAATCTCCTCTACGAGGGCGACAGATTTTTTATTCTCGCCGATTTCCAGAAGTACATTGCTGCGCAAAATTTGGTTTCCGATACCTACGAAAATTCCGAGCTGTGGTATTCCATGGCCATTCTGAATGTGGCCAACATGGGGAAATTTTCCAGCGATCGGACGGTCAAAGACTACGCGGAAAATATTTGGAATTTGCGACAAATTCAGGTAACATGAGGGTCATTACTTCCAGCTTGGCAGAAAATTTATTCTGCCAGCAGATCATTAAAAGCCTATCGGATAGGCACCCACACCTAGGATATTTGCCTTTAAGCAAGGGAAAAGCGCAATTTTAATTTTTTTTATTTTTTTTGTTGACATTTCCGCAATATAAGGCGAGTCTCGCAAATGCTATGAGCATGTTTAATAAAGGATATACTATAAAAGGGGCCGAGCTGGACGCATTTAAAGCTGCGCGTCTGGCAAACGAGGCCTTGACGAAGGCGAAAACCGATCCGACGAAAGCGTCTGACCTGAAGAATCTAGAGGCCGCAGCCGCTACAGCCGAAGAGACTCTTGAAAAAGATGAAGCAGCCCAAAAAGAAGCTTCACAGCCAGTGGTATTGACTGCGGTGATTGTCGGCTGTGTTTTTGCTGCGTTGGCTGGTGCGTTTCTTGGGGTCTTCATGTTTGTTCCTGCGTTGGCGGCGACTCCGGTTGCGCTATTTTTGCTGGGACTAGGTTTGAATCCGATTGTTCTGATTGCGGTCACCGTTGTCAGCGCATTACTTGTATCGGCGTTAGTTACGGCTCTTGTGAAGAGTATTGCCTCAGACAATGTATTCCACGTGGATATGTCAACTGAGGAGTATACGCAGACAATAAATGAGGTAAAAAAACAACAAAAAGCATAACAGCCAATAAATTAATTAAAGCAAACTATGTATTACAGAATAAGCGTATTGCGATCTGTAGATATAATTATAAGCTAATTGACTAGTAAATGCTGTGATGTTTAGATTGAGTGACTTTGCCGTCATGCGGGGTGTGTTGTGCACCCTTTTTTGCCATCATAGTGCCGTCAAAATTTACATGGCGGCTTTTACATTTCTAGAAAAACCTTCCCCTGCAAAAAAATTGTAATGGACGAAGCGTACGGGCGGAAAACACTCCATTTATCTGGCTATTTCTTCGCAAAAAATGCAAAAAGTTCTTTTTTTCTTGCAAGCAATGGCGTAATGGGCATCCATGCGCTTGCATATGAAAGAGAACTATCAGCAAAGGCAAAAAGAACGCTATCACTATGGACGCTGGGAGAATGGAGGATGTTTCTTGCGGCCGTTACAGCCATTCGGAAAAGGCTACAGCATTGCCATGCCGCCACCCAACGTTACCGGTGTGCTGCACATGGGCCACCTGCTCAATAATACTATTCAGGATGTTCTCATCCGCTACGCCAGACAGATGGGGCAGTGCGCATTTTGGCAGCCTGGAACCGACCATGCCGGCATTTCTTTACAGGTGAAGGTGGAAAAAGAGCTACAAAAGCAGGGCATTTTCACAAAAAATCTATCCAGGGAAGAATGCCTTCGCCATGCGTGTAATTATCGGGATGCCTACGGAAATATCATTCTCGATCAATTGCGCCATCTGGGTGTGAGCTGCGATTTTTCAAAGAAAGTACATACCCTAGATCCGGCCTATTGCAGGACGGTGCTGGCCGGATTCGTTGAACTTTTTCGCCGCGGTTATATTTATCGCGGCCGCCGCATGGTCAATTGGTGCCCCGTTTCCCAGACGGCCATCAGCGATGAAGAGGTCATCATGGAGGCGCGCCGAGGCAAGCTCTATCGGATTCGCTATGCCATTGCCGAGCTTTCGGGGGAGTATTTAGAGGTTTGCACGACGCGGCCGGAAACCATTCCTGGGGATGTGGCCATCGCCGTGCATCCCAGTGATTTGCGCCATCGCCATCTCATCGGGAAGCACGTATGTCGGCCGTTTCCCAAGAAGGAAATACCCATCATCGGTGACAGCGATGTACTGCAGGACTTTGGAACAGGAGCATTAAAAATTACACCGGCCCATGATCCCGTTGATTTTGCAATCGGCCAGCGCCACTCCTTGGAGTGTTTGGACATTCTAAATGGCGATGGAACATTGAATGCCCTCGCTGGAAGCGAGTTGGAAGGCCTTAGCCGAGAGGATGCACGGGAAAAATCCGTGCAGATGCTAAAAAATCTCGGCCTTCTACTGGAAGAAGAGGACTATGAGCATTCCGTCGGAATCTCAGAGAGATCGGGAAAGCCCATTGAGCCGCGCCTATCGGATCAGTGGTTTTTGCGCTATCCGCAGGTGGAGCGGGCAAAGGAAGTGGTGCGCAAGGGGTTAATTCAATTTTTCCCTCGGCATTGGGAAAAAACATACCTCCACTGGCTGGATGGCATTCAGGATTGGTGTATTAGCCGGCAGCTTTACTGGGGCCATCGAATTCCTGTTTGGTATCCCAAGGGCGGCGATCGCACCGATGTGTCTGCCTGGCATGTGTCAGTGGACGGCCCGCCGGATCCGGAAAATTGGGAGCAGGATGAGGACGTACTGGACACGTGGTTTTCCTCGGCATTTTGGCCCATGGGCACCATGGGATGGCCCGATCCGATTGCAATGGAGACCCATCACTTTCAGTTCTACTACCCCACCGCGGTGCTAGTCACTGGACCGGATATTATATTTTTCTGGGTTGCGCGTATGATTATGATGGCCCTGGAATTTTTAGGAAGAGGCGATGGTGAAGATTTGAAAAATGTTATTCCCTTCCGTGCCGTCTATTTCACTGGAATTATCCGCGATTCCAAGGGGAGAAAAATGTCAAAGAGCCTTGGAAATTCCCCCGAGCCTCTGGACCTCATCGAAAAATATGGCGCCGATGGGGTACGCTTCGGGCTCCTATCCATGGCACCCATTGGACAGGACGTTCTCTTCGACGAGGGGCGCTTGAAGCAGGGCAGGAATTTTTGCACAAAACTCTGGCACGCATGTCGCTTTCGCATGCTCCAGGGAGACGATTTTCTTCCAAAACTTCTTCTGCCACCGCAGCGCATTTCCGGTGTGGATGCGGCCATATTGCTCGCATTGATCCAGCTATGTGAGCAGCTGGAAACGGCCCTAAAAAACTACGAATTCCACAGCGCCGTTCAAAAAGTGGAACATTTTTTCCGCTCGGATTATTGCGATTGGTTTGTGGAAATTTGCAAAATTCGCATGAAAGCTAACCCATCTCTACGGGCTGAGATTCTCGGTGTGCAGGACATTGTTCTCAGGCAATTGCTGCAATTGCTGCACCCATTTACTCCATTCATTTGCGAAGAGCTATGGCAGACCATGGGCTATGGCGAAGGATTTTTGCAAGATGTCTCACTATTGACCGGCGATGGATTAAAAAAGCAGCTGGAAGGATTGGCTGATTTTGATGGAGGTACTACTGCGCCAGTTGAAAATTTGAGAGAAACCGTTGGGCTACTGCGTGCACTGAAAGCATCCATTGGGTTGGCAAATTGCAAAGATGTGCCCATGTATTGCGACGGTAACTGGGAGGAAGCCGCTGCGGAAGAACATCTATTTATTTTGAAGGAGATGGTCGGATTTTCCACCGTGAGGGTGGTGAATTCGCTGCAGGGTTTATCGACGGTTCTAACGCCCCTTGGAACATTTGCGTTTGAAGCGAATGGATCGGATGTCGATGGCGCAAAGGAAAGGGAAAAATTGCTCAGGGAAGCGGAAGCTTTGCGAAGCAATATTGCTGCCAATGAAAAAAAACTAAGCGATGTGAAATTTTGCCAGCGGGCGCCGGCGGAAGTGGTCGCTGGCGCAAAAAGTCTCCTAATGAAGAACCAAAAAGACCTAGAAGAAATTGAGCGAATCCTCCATATCTCTCAAGGATAAAGAGATAAAAATTTTTTTTTATCTTGAAAAGTGATTATATTTGTGATAGGATCTTAGTGAGGATCGACTATGGGACTCTTAGACAAAATTGATGCTGGACTTGATCGCCTAAGCTCAAAATTTACTTTTGCACCTTCAGATATCAAAAAAAGGACGCCGGAGAATAAGGTAAAAACTCAGTTTACCAATATACTCGCTATTGCTATGACTGGCATATTTTTGACTATTGCGATATATTTTTTTTCTCCAGCTTTAGCATTAGCCGTTGCCGTTTTAACGTTTTTTTGTATGGCATATGCATATCATAAATGCAATAAAAGCTTTAAAGAAAGTAAAGTTGATCTTAATGTTCCAATTAATGACAACAGCCACGTCAATCCCCCTGGGCAGGAACCCACGGAGAATCCCCGCGAATTGCTGTTCGCAAAGTATAAATTTCCGCTCGAGACCAAAGGCTTGAAGGATGTAGACGAAGTCAAAAAAGCCATTACAAATCCAGCAAATGAAATGCTTTGCGCGAAATTTATTCAGCACTTATCCGAATACAATACGGATAAAAATCCTATTCCGGAATGGATCCAAGGTGACTCAAGTGATGTCAAAGAGAAACTTGGCAAGATGAGTTCAGATGAATGGAAAGAATTGCAGACATATATTAATAATACGCCACCACTTGCGGCGGAAATGTACATGATTGATGCGAGTATGCAAGAAAATTTAAATGAAATTATTTGCATAAAGGAGGAAGGAAAAGATCCTGTTTATGTAGATATCAATGGCATCGTTGACGATGATCGTAAAAATGCCATGGAAGGAAAGGAAACTAAAGTAATTAATTGCAAACGCAATAGCGAAGGAAAAATGGAATATGTGTCCGAAAAAAGAAGCACGCCGGAGATTCAACCGAGCAACGCAAACCCTATCTCGAGTGACGAACGACCGCCGAGTGTTCAGCAAAAAAAAGCGGAAAAACCAAAAGGAAATATGACGGAAGAGCAAGAGAAAGCCTTCAAAAAGAATCCTTTTTTGTATTCCTGTACTAAAGGCTCCGCTAGACGAGCAATGATCGAAGGTAAAGGGGATATAAGCCCTTTGAAGGGATTCGCTAATGATATCAAAGGTGCAGGTAAGTGGATTGGTTCTAAATGGTCAAATCTTAAAAATAAAATCACGGGAGGTACGGATGAGCCACCAGCGGAATAGTTTTAGACCCTGATTGCATAAATGCTTTTTTGATTCCCGTTTAAATTTTTGGCGTTGGTAGAATTGGAAATGCTCCTTGTTGCAAATTTGGGTTTAAAATTCATATTGCGACTCATGCCAAATGTACGACCGCCATAAATTTTGATTTTCAAATGGATCCAGGCGTAGCAGCTCCGCTAAAGTAAAAAAATACTTTGAAGCGCGTTTAAATATCTAAGGTGTAACACTTTAGAAACCTATAAATTCCATGAAAAATTCAATTGGCATTAAATTGAAAAATGAACTCGGCATGAAATACTGCTTTAAAAAAAATGCGACCGGATTTTAGTACAATATAGCCGAAACTTAATAAGATATAACCGGAATTAAATAACGCCGCCGCGAAGCGGCGGCGTTATTTCAAGGCCCGGCGAAGCCGGGCCCACTAATTCCTTCCAATTATGTCTAATACTTTCTTTCGTCCGATTGAAAAAATTTTTTCAATCGGTGTATTTTCATGGGCAATTTTCAATTCGCATGGCCGCCTCTAATCCATGGGTGCCGATGGGCCGTTTGAATTCACTTCAGCCCTAGAGCCGCCTTTCTAGGGTCGCCAAGAACATATTAATTTTTCCCAGCAAATTTTTCAATTTTCTGAATTCTTCACAATACTTCGTGTATTTGCTTTTAATGCCGCGGCAGTACTCAGAAAGCATAAGATAGTGGCATTTCTCTGCCGCATCCAATGCATCTTCCGTGCAGAAGCCGATCGTTGAGAGCAGGTTTTTAATCGATTCAGCCGTTTCCAAATTCCTATCGGCAGTGCAATCGATCGCTTCGTGCATTTTGCATTTCAGTGCATCGGCTAGGCTGCCGTGGGTATCGCAATCGCCCCCTTTGAGTTTAGCTTTTGTTTCATCAATTAGCTCGGCTAAGCATGTAATATTTTTGCGCATTTTCGGATTAAAAGGATTGTCATTTAATTCTTTAAAATTGGATAGACATTCGATAAAATTTCTCTTGCCTTCCTTTAAACATTCGACCATTCTAATGATGTTCAAATCTTCATTTTCCCGATATTTGTCTTGCAGTTTGCCAACGATATCGTCGATTTCATTTGCTTTCTCTTTTCCATTGCTCGCCATGGCAATGGATAAATCTAACAAGTTCGAATCGTCGGAAGGCAAATTAATTTTTGATTTTCCTCCAATTGCCGCTGCTCTGTCGTTGCATAGTTGATTCAGGTGCGCATCACTTGTGTTGGACAAAAATTTCAAGTGTAGCATTTCCTTTAGAGATATAACTGATTCTTTACTTTTCTCACAATTTAGGATACTTAAAAAAAATGAGCAATCAGACTCTAACGATACTAAATTGGTAAAGGTAGAGATGTTTTTATTTGCGCATATTAAGTCATAATTTCTATTTGATTTGCGTATAAAATTTGAAATTTCCGCGCATTGCATGGAAACGATGAGTCCACGCGAATTCAAAAGATGCAGAACGCGAAATAGAGGGATTTCATATTTTTTACCGGGTTCTGCTAATTCCGCATCAAATAGCATCTGCCTCAGCTCATATTTGCAGAGAGTTTGATGCACTTTACTGTTGACTTCCTTCGGCTGTAGGGTGCCCATAAACTCAATTTCTGCCTGGTGTGCATCTTCGATGGCCCTCCGATTAATTTTGGCCGAATCCTTTAGGGCTGCAAAGCGCGATTTCATATTTTCCAAAAATTGCAAGGCTTTTTGCGCATTGTCGCCGTCGATTTGCAGCACTTTGACGATGTTTTTGCAGAGGCCAAATCGTTGCGTGCCGGAATGGCTTGCCAGCTCATTAATCGAGTCGAATAATTCCATGAGCGCGCCATTGGCGGCTGAAAAATTTCCGTCTTCGGGTGTCTTCAGTGCTTTGGTGAGACTCTTCATTGCATCGTAGGCGGGAACAATATTGGCGGCAATTTCAGGGGCGAGGAATTTTTCCGAAAGCGGCGGATAGCTTAAAAACATCCAGTAGAATGCGGCATTCAGGCCAGTGAGTGCACCACCCGTTCCGGCGAGAATGACACCCCAGAGAACGATTGAGCCAAGGGCAAAGTACGTAGCTAGAAGCACTGCTAGCCCTGCGAGGCCCCCGCACGCAATCCCGCTTGCTATGATGACGCCCACCCTCTCCTTGGTGCTAAGCGAATCCTTGAAGGAGAGCTTGTCTGCATCGTCGGCCATTTTCCCTGCGGATGGATCATCCGCATTGATTTCGATGGGGTTTCGGTCCGCAATTGGGGTCCCATTGCTGTTTGAATTTATGAATATTCCACTTACCATGCCCATCAAGTAGCAAATTATTTTGATTGAGTCAAGAAAAATTTTCTTCCATGGGTCAGTTTTTGAGATTCTAGTCCAACTGCCCGGGCCCATGGCACCGAAAAATGGATTTTCAGTGGGCATTTGGATTTCGCTATAAACTCCACGCATATAATAATGTATGATGAAATGAAATTCAAACTTTCCAATTTTTGCAGCGATGCGAAGAGAATTTTGAAAAATATTTTGAACAAAATAAGTCCAATGGGAATCCAAATTACTGAAACGCGTAATTGTTTTACGTTTTTCCTTTCAGTTCCGGATCGCCGCCGCCAGGCGGCGTTTTTTTGAAGAGTGCAGTATAACGTCATCCATCGGAGCAATGGTGGGCATGGCAAGTTTCGTTGCGTGCTTGCAAGCCGGATTCAGCCGCCGTATTTCGTCTATGGGCTGTGGTCAGCATGGGCATGGATTGATAACGGCGGCTAGAAATTCAACAATCAAAAAAATCTGTAAGCAATTCATTTCTCCGCGCGTGAGGAAAATATTCATTGATAATTGGAAAAATTTCCCATACTTTGCGTTCGAATTTAAAGGGAAATATGTCACGATCAGCAATCGATGCTCAAATGCAAATTTCGCACACCGCGGATTCAAATGACAATCCGCCCGCAGATGGGCAAATCCCAACGGATCCGAGCATCCTAGACGCAACGCAAGACTTGCCCATGACTCCGACTCCGGCGGACGACTATGAAGCGGTAAGAGCGCGTTTCTTTAGGGCGGTAATTGAGAGAAATGACACTGAAATGGCAGAGATTTTCTACACCGTTGACATCGCCGTTGCGGCAAGGCTTGCCAGTGAAATTGATTCTTCGATGGAAGATTCGGGAAAAATAATCCGACTAGCACAGCGACCATAGCGAATATTCTAACGACCCGCGAAATGCCTCCTGGGCGTGTGATTGCAATTTTGTCCCATGATTTTCTGAAAGAGAGAAAAGCAGCAAGAATTTTATGTTGTATGCATAGCTCTCCGCTTGGCGGGACGATGGGGGCGACAATTTTAGGAGAAATGTGTCAGAGAGACCATGCATCAAGGGCGGCAGAAATTATAATTGCAATGTGCGAGCAATTCGAAATAAAATCTGCGGCGGAAACTTTACAAATCATGCTGCTCGCTAGCGAGGCATCAACCAATAATAATGCCGCATTTATTTTGAATTATATGTTTAATAATTCTTTAGATAAGATGATTATAGTAGAAATTTTTACTGCAATGACTCACTTTCACAGAAAGAACATTTTAAAGGATAATCAAGCGATGCGTGAAATTCTAGTGCGGGCCCTGTGCCATGAAACAATATTCCCTGATAAGCGGTTTGCTCTTTTCAATAGAATGATCCGCTCATCCAGTGAACTTAGGAATATTGCGTGCAATGCCATCTCCCAAATAGAATCGGAAAATGTCGACCAAGCAAAAAAATGTTTTGAGAATCTGAATGTTGAAAGTATCACCTACATTTTTGCCGAAAAATTGAAATCCACCAATGGTGCACTTATTTTCTGGAAAAAAATACGGTCATTTGACCCCAAAAAGGCAATTGAAATTTTTCGTAGATTGATGGGAAACCACAATTTAACGGAATCACTTGCTTCATTTTTACTGGAAATGGATAGGCAAAACTCCGAAAATCCAGGCACTTCACCGTCGGCTTCAAAGTTTCTGCCGTGCCAAGACTTTAACCCAAAGGACGTAGCGAGAATTTTGACATGCAATTCGATGCCCAAAAAAAAGGCCATCGAGATTATGGGGGAAATGTATCATTTGAATTCTAAGAAGACAATTGAAATTTTCATTGAAGTGGCTGCAATGGGAGTGAGGGTTGTGTGCAGCAGGAAGATTGGAGTTAAAATTCTTCTAAAAATGGATGAAATAGATTCTGAAAATCCTTCCAATCCTAGGGCAGTTGTAGAAGTGGCATCGATTCGAGATTCTGCAATGGAATCTTTTGTAAGATATACATTTTTCCAGAGTAATTTTGTGGACATTAATAGGGCTGCAAAAATTTTAAAGGACCTCCATGAAGCGAATTCTTCAGTGGCAGCGCGTGCTTTTGGATGGCTGCTTGAGAACTCTGAGAGAAAAGCGGCTGAAACTTTTTTAGAATTGTATCGTAGTGAGGTCGATCACCAAGTGGCACTGAAAATTTTATCCGATAGCATAATAGAGCCTAATGATAGAATAAAACTTTTACTGAGTGATTCACTGGGTGACGACAATGCCCTGAAAATCCTGAAAGATCTCTATAAAATGAATTTCTACGTGGTAGAGAGGGCTTTTCGCGTTATGGGCATATCCACTGAGCAAGTTAATAGAAGGAGTGAAATTCTTCTAAAACTCTATCAGTCAGCAGATGGGTATAAAATAACGATAAACATTTTATCCAAGAGCGCAATAAGTTTTATATGCGAAATTTTACTAAGTGATTCAATGGGCGACGACAATGCCGCGAAAATTCTAAAAGATCTCCATGCCATAGATCCTTCAGTGGTAGTGGATTTTTGTAATAATATGTCCAGATTCACTGGGCAAATAAATAAAATAACTAAAATTTTCCTAAAATTGTATCAAAGTGTGGACGGTCATCAAGTGGCGCTGAAAATTTTATCCGATGATGCAATGAGACCTCAGTCTATATGTACGTTTTTGGGAAGCAACCATATATCGCCCGGGCAAATGGCAAATGTTTTAAACATAATATGCACGCCGAATGCGGTGAATAAAATAGCGAGAGTCTTAAGTTTCATGTACGCCACTCCGGAATTGCAAAGCAAAGTTGTAAGTGCCTTGGAACGAATGGATCAGGACAAAGTAGATTCGCTTCTTAATACGCAAGCTCTACGCCCGTACGCGGCGGCCATTCGATCAGTGATGGCAAGAAAGACCGAGGAGGATTTTATTTCAATAATGCAGCGCCATGAGGAAGAATTCGCCGCCCGGTTCCATGCCTTAAATGCAGCAGTGGAACAAGTCGAAAGTGAATCCACCGATATCCTGCAGAATGTGGAGCAAAATGAGGATATACCCGCCGACGAGTTTCCATTGGCCGAAAAAACACCCCGCGATGAAGTTCCACTGGACGAAGATGCGGAGGACGGTAAAATTTCCTTGGAAGAACCAAAAATACCGCCGCCGTCCCGTCTGGAGCGATTCAAAGAATTTCTCACGGGAACCGTGGGCAAAGTGCTTATCGCCGTGGCCGTGGCTGCCATCTCCGGCCTGGTCCTATGGGCGGTCACTCTGTGGCCACTGGCGGCGCTAATCGGTGCGGGCTGCACCACTGTCGCACTGAGCGGCATCCTGTTTTTCCGAAATAGAAGAGCAAATGGCAGCAAATCCCAGGAGGTAAATCCACTCAATTTCGATGGCGACGATCCGCTCCATGTTGCCGAAGATCGGGGACTTTACATCTAATCGGCCGATCGCAAAAATCGTTTTTTGAGATTGCCGAGTAACCCATTCGCATTGAATTAGTTATATGGCTCCATATTCAATGCTTGCCGAAATATTTAGGGCTGTTTTCGTATTTTGCGATAAAAATTTGAAAAAATCTAAATTGAAAAAAGGACGTCCTCCTTCACTATCCATTGCATATTTCTTGACGCTGCTGATCTTTTGGCAACGCAGTGGTGTCAAGGATTTTAAAACATTTTACCATGGACCAATGC
>JAIRXK010000031.1 GCA_031268315.1 Puniceicoccales bacterium
GTAATTCCTTACTGGATAAAATCGCTATTATCTTATCTTGATCCTTGTCTGATCCATATAGGCTTGAAAAGATTGCACTTGCCCTGTCCACTGATTCGTCCGCCGCAAGCATGTGGCAGGGAATGCCAATTGCTTTCTCTGAATTTTCCTCATATAATATTTTAAAAGTTTCCACTGCTATGTCTTCGCTTAGTAACCTATTTGCCAATAAAATTTCCATTTCAAAATTCAACAGCTTACTAACGGTTGAAATCGCTAGTGTCTTATCTTGATGGTCGCCTGATCCACATAGTTTTGAAAAGATCGCAATTGGTTTATCTACATTATCAGGTCCAGCTAGTATAAACATGCCCCCAAAAGTGTCAATTGCTTTTTGGGGATTTTTTTCATACAATGCTTTGAAAATTTCCGTGGCCGTATCCTCGTCCGTTAAATTATTTTTAAAAATTTCCACTAATGTGTGACTGCTCAGTTTACTGCTGGATAAAATCGCCATTGCCTTATCTTTATCGCTCTCTGATTTGTATAGTGTTAAAAAAAATTTAACCGTTTTATTTCTTGCGGTTTCCGTGTAATCTTCAAGCATGGACGAAAAAGTCTCAATTGCGCCTTCTTTGTTGTTTGCATATAAAGTTTTGAAATTTTCTACGGCTTCATCGCCACCCGACGTAGAATTTATGGTTGGCGACATGTTTCTAGTGATTGAAAGATCTGACATCGGCACCCTCCATTTAATCGGAGGCAAAGTACGGAAAACTTTTCCAATTGTCAATGAATTTTTTTTATTTTATGCGGCGAAAAATTAGGCGTGAATGATTTAAATATCAGCAATTTCAAGAAGATCGTCTCCAGCGAAAGTGTCCGAATTTGCCTCCAATGCTTTTCTTTCATTGGCGCTCCTATCTCTGAAAAATGCGACGGCGGCCAATGCGACGACTGCACAGCCCGCGCCAATGCAGGTCGCCAGCGGCCACAGAATAACCGCCCACAGGGCCAGGCCGGAGCCGGCTGCCGCGGCCACTGCTGCAAGTACTTTGCCCACGGTTCCTGTGAAAATTTTTTCGAGCCACCCGGGGTGTTTCGCCGTTGGCATTTCAAGATTTATTAGTGAATCTTCGCCGTCGGACCTATTTTGCCCCCGGAGAATTTCGCCGTCTGAAGGATCTTCAACTTTATCTATCTCCGTACCAGTGATCGCAGATTGGAAGTTGGCAATGAATTCTTCCTCATGGCACTGCATATTCGTTTCCGTGTTCGTTCGCCCCATTTCCGCTCGAATTTTCCTCCCATAGCGACGCAGAGGGGCCACCCTAAAAAGTGAATCCACGGCGTCTTGATCCATTTGCCGCAAGGCTGCTACAACTTTTTCCTGCCTTCCCCCAAAGGAGCACATTGCATCCAAAATATGCGCTATTCTGCTTTTTTTCACCATTTCCGTTGCCGCATTTGAAGAAAGTGCTGCAGTTAGAATCCTTGCCATGCTTTCGGGGGATATGGCCACGGTTGCTAAAAAAAGTCCCACAATTATGCTATTTATTTTTTCGCTTAGGAGAATTTTTGCCGCATCTTCGCAATTTTTTGCCATTTGCAAAAAAATCTCCAAGGCCCGCATTTCGCCATGGCGTGTCATCTCTTCTAGGGCTTCAACTGCTTTCTCGGGTTTCTTGGCAAGGAGTCCCTTGAAAATTTCCGCTGCCATGTTTTCATTTACCGAAGAATTTGTCAAAAGTTTTTTTATGATGGAGACACTAATGTTCTCATGGCATAGGATCTTTAGTGCATTGTCTTTATCATTGTCGTTTTCATATAGTTTTAAGAGAATTGCAATTTTTTCATTGAAAAATTGATTCGTTGTAATCATGAGCACGAAAGCACTAGTTGTTGCTTCCGAATTTCCCTCGTATAATTTTTTGAAAATTTCTACGGCCCTATTGACATCGGACAAAATATGCAATAGAATTTCCTCCATTGTGAAATGTGATAGTTTATTGCTGGATAAAATCGCTAGTGCCTTTGCATTATCTTCATTTGAGTTATATAATTCAAAGAAAACTTCAGCTGCTTTGCCGTTAGGCATGTCGCAGAAAGCGTTAATTGCTTTTTCAGGGTTTTTCTCATACAATATTTTGAAAATTTCTACGGTATTATTAACATTCACTAAAGTATTTGCTAAAATTTTCACTGCTATGGAGTGCGACGGACTGTCACTGGATAAAATCGCTAGTACTTTTTCTTTGTCGTCATTTGATGTATGTAATTCTAAAAAAATAGCAATTGCTCTCTCGAGTGTTTTATATGGGTGATTCCAAAAATTGAGCATATCTTCCAAAGAGAGAATTGCCATTGCTTTGTTATTTGTGTATAATATCTTGAAAATTTTTACGGCTTTAGCGACGCATACATCCGCATGCGTCAAAACTTTCACTGTTATGGAATAATGTACTACATTATTGGATACAATTGCTAGTGCTGTTTCTTGATCGTCGTCTGATTCATATAATTTCAAAAAAATTGCAGCTGCACTGCTCTCATACATATTATTAATGACTTCAATTGTTTTTTCTAAATTTTTCACATATAATTTTCGAAGAATTTCCGCTGCCGCATCGTCGATTATTAAATGATTTGCTAGCAATTGTCCTATTTCTTTTATTGATATTTTTTCATTGCATAGAAAATTTATCGCATCATCTGTATTATTTTTATACAGCTTTGAAAAAAATGTAACCGCCTTATTTCTAATGGGTTTCGCATGAGTATTAAACATAGCTGAGAAGATTTCAATTGTGATTTCTTGGTTTTTCTCATATAATTTTTCGAAAATTTTTGCTGCCACATCGTCGCTTATCAAATGATCTGCTAATAATCCTGCTATGTCAAAACAGTGTATTTCTTTATTGCATAGGAAATTCAGCGCATCATCTGTATTGTTTTCATATAGTTTTAAAAAAAATTTAATTGCTTCAGTGGCATTGGAACCACAAAGCATGGAGTGAAAATTCTTTGCGATTTCATTGTCATCCGGCGTAGAATGCGTAGTTGGTGGTATGGTGTCACTGATACTTGACACTGCAGAAATTGACATCGGTGCTTCCTATTTAATTAGGGCAAAATATGGAAAATTCTT
>JAIRXK010000011.1 GCA_031268315.1 Puniceicoccales bacterium
TGGCCGTATCCATGGAATGCGGCCGGACAGCGGATGAATTGGCCGGTGCCTCCTCGCTTTCCTTGGGACATGCCGCGGCTTCACC
The DNA here is from genome assembly GCA_031268315.1 of Puniceicoccales bacterium. Classification (GTDB taxonomy): domain Bacteria; phylum Verrucomicrobiota; class Verrucomicrobiia; order Opitutales; family JAIRLM01; genus JAIRXK01. The sequence goes on from JAIRXK010000011.1 coordinate 86, forward strand.
CGTGCGCGGAATGCGCATGTACGTGCCCACGGCGCGGGAGCCCCCACGGCGGGCATGCGGCGAAAATTGGCATTTGCATGGGAGCACCTCTGCCGGTGCGGACTGCGGTGGGATGGATTGCACTTTTTGAAAAATGTGCAATCAAACGATGGGTGCAATCCGGCCGAACGCCGCAGCCATTGCCGGGCATCGCAGCGGATCCGCACCAATTGGTCAATTGCTATTTGCTTGCACCTTCACGGAAAGTTTTATTCTCTGGAATTTACTTAGATGCCACTGCCATGAAACGACTTCGCCACATCTTTATTACCATGGGAATCCTAGTGGCATTGGCGATGGGCGCTGCAGCCGTCGGATTTTCATTCGCCATTCCCCGCATGGCGAAAAGATTGCAAATTTCCTATGAAGTTGTAAAATCGACCCAACCGGCAACCGTTCGACTGCGCAATGTCCACTATTGCCTGGCCCACTTGGAGGCACATGCCGACGAAGTCATTCTATTGAAACCCCTGCATTTTTTTAGCCAATTTTTTTTCCACCGCTTTCCTACGGGTCACATTCAAGTGCAAAATCTTACCGTTGGCATTGGAATTAGGGACGTGGATGCGAAACTTTTCGGCGGAAGTGGCGACGGCGAACGGCAATTGCTACAATTTTTGGAAAATGTCATTGGTGCGCTAAAATCTCCCATTTTGCGCCACTGCGATGTGGGAATTCGGTCCATTAAATTTTCCAATTTACCAATTAGATTGGAGAATGTGAAGGTGCATCGGGGCACGGTGGAATTCTATCTGGTGGACGGCGGAAAAAATCGCATTCTTTCCTTCTCGACCCATTTCTCTTCACTTCGCTCCACGCTACGCGCAATCCACCGCCGGCTTGCGAGCGGCCAGAAGATTTCCCACATGCCTTCCCACCTCCTGGGCGGCATTTTTAAAAATTTTACCGGATCCCTGGAATTAAATGACTTCCCCGTGTCTCTCCTCGGCTATGCCTTGCCGGAGCTGCTGAAGCCGCACGGGGTCATCAATGGCAATCTGCTGTTTCGCGATGGGCAATCCATTGGATCGCTGCAGGTGGATGGAGTGCAAAGTCGTCCGATTCACAGCATTGGGGTCATCCGAGAGCTTCAGGCAAGGGTGCAGTTTGAGCCCAATGTTGTCCATGTAAAGGATCTGCAATTGCAATTTCAGCGGGGCACGCTGCGCATTGGTGGAAATATCCTCCACGAAGGCTGGAAAAATTTTAGATTTTTCCTCGATGGCAGCGGAAGTAATGTTTCGCTGGTGCAGGATTCCGGATTGCAGGTGAGCGGCAATGTAAATTGCAAATTGCGCACCCTGCGCCGTGGAAAAAGGCGGACGACGTCCCTGAGCGGCACCGTGGAATTACTTCCAAGTCTGTGGTACATTGAGGGTGTTCAATCCGCCGCCGCATTCCGGCAATTTTCCCCAAAGGATGCGCTTTTCCCAAAGGATTGGGTCCTGGACATTCAAATTGGCGGCGAGCGATTTTTGCGCATCAACGCTCCCTATTTCCGTGGAATTATTTCCGCACAGGCGGCCATAAGCGGTACGGCGGCGGTGCCCATCGTCTATGGCCAAGCGGTGATTTCTGAGGGATCGATTCTCTTTCCATTTGCACGGTTCCGTATTTTTCGCGGCACGCTCACCGTTGATCCCACCCACCTGAAGCCATTCTGGGACGTGGACGCGGAAGCCAGGCTTCACAGCTACGATCTGCGGCTTCACCTGGCGGGAAAAGGCTTTGCTCCCATCTTTAATTTCAGCTCTACCCCTTCCCTGTCCAATGGAGACATCATTGCAATGATAACGGCGGGGCAACTTCCGGACCGGCGCAGCATCATTTCCGGTGAGCGCAATCCCTTTGGCGCACTGGGGGCCTACTTCGGAACGAGCATTTTTGGCGACGATTTTGCAGATCGCATGCACCTGCAGGTGGGCCAGGACCTTACAAAAAATGGCCGGGAAACCATGGAATTGGAATATATTTTGGACGAGCGCCATTCCATTTTGGCCGAATATGATCGCTACGATAACTACGGGGTAGACATGCGCTTTAAGATCTATTCCCATTGACTTACGTCACCGTGGTAATTCTCGCATTCATCTGCCTTTTCAGTGTCTGCATCCGTCCTTGCGGATTGCCGAGCCGCATGGGATTGCCATTGCAGTATGGGAATTTAATGCGGTCCTATGAGTCGCCATTGCAGGGAGGAAATGGGCCTGCATATGTGCCATTTATGAACTATTTACTTCCGAAGGAATTTTTATTTGACAAATTTTATGTATCCAATACAATGCGGTTGGAGGGAAGTATGCAGAGAACAGAGTTAAGCACAGGTAAATTGCCTTTTGAGTTTGGGATAGCGTCAGGACATGGAAAGGACGTAGGCGGGACTTCGGATCAGCAATCCATCGATCAGGATATGTCGAAGAAAACAAAAACACATTCCATTGTCAAGGCAATACTGATAACGTTGGCACCTATCGTTGCTGGAATTTTACTGGGAGCGCTTTTTGCATGTGTGTTTTCCGGACCCGTAATTCCATGCATCGTCATTGGCCTCTGCTGTGGCATGCTCACCAGTCTCATTTTGAGCGCAGTAATGGTGCCAGCCAGAAAGTGTGGTGACAAAGGCGGTAATTCGCAAGAAAGCGAGTTGGACGACTTGAATGATGGCCCGGTCGGCGATTCCAGCAGGCATGTGCATTTAGAAAGCAAAGTGGATAAACAAAGCGATAGTGAGAATCGCACTATAGATGAAATATTAGACGCAATAAAAGCTGGAAGCAATCACGGTGCTAATAGTAATGTATCTAAAGATTTAGAAAGTAGACTCAATGAAATAAAAGAACAAAACAATGATCAAGTGGAAGCATTGAGAGATCTATTAACTACAAGTGGCAAAAATTTAAATAAGGCAAAAGAGAAATTAGAAAATGACAATGCGCCCACTATCAAAGATGGTGAAATTGGTCAAAATTGGAAAAGCGAATTAATTCAGAAACTCGATGAACTAATAATTAACATCAACAATTGCGATGAAACTAATTTGAATGAGATGAAGGAATTATTCATACAAATTTCTAATCTTGAAAAAAATAATCCTTACATAATGGCTGAAGCGGAATGTCGCGTAATAAAAAAAGATATATATAAAAAAATAAAGGGTGACGATTATTCTAAAGGAAGCAAAATAGCTAAAGACATAAAATCAAATCTCAGAAAGGCGAATGGAATCGATGAGTTAAAAGAATATCTAAAAAATGCGCTAACGCCTATTAATGACTTCACACAAGCATTAACTAATATTGAAGATATAATTAAAAGTCAGAACATTAAAGAAAAGCAAAATGTTGTTTCAACGCATGAAAGTAAAATAGCTACATTACTTAAAAGGTGCAATGAATTGAATAGACGGTCCCAAGCAGGCAATTCGGAAAGTTTAAACGAACTGAAAGAACTATTTCTCGATGCGTACGATTTGGAAAAAAATATCCATAAACTATTAAATAAGGTAGAGAAGGAAATACAGGCATAGAAGGCAAATTTCGCCTCATAATGGAACGCAACGGCAAGGGAAAAGACACTGTCCGTCAGCTAGTTGTCAGACGATTATTAGTCTCAGAAAATGAGCTGTGGACAATAAGAAATGGCGGCCCTTTCCGGTTGCAATTTGGGGAAATTTTTGTCGATAAAGCTCAGCATTTTACTGGTGGAAAATGCCACTAACATTACGGCGGAAAGAAAATGAAAATGCTCAAAGGGAACTGGATAGGTAAAAATTCAAAGGGAAAAAGAAAAGGAAGAATTCAATGGAAAAAGGAAGTGTGTGAAACTTGAAAAGCTCGGAATAAAAATGAGAGAGCGGCGATGGAGAAAGAACAGCCAAGAAAAAGGCTAGAGATTGAAAGCGATAAACTTAAAAGAGGGGCGGAATAGAAAAAAAGAGATTTTTTAGAAAAGTGGAAGCCTTTTCCGATGGGAAATAAACGAAAAAAGTTTGAAAATAATTATAAAAAATGAGATGTTTGCGAAACCTTGGAAAGGAAATATGAATACGAATGCAAAGTATACTATGGGTGATGATCGTTGTCCTGTCCTTCTCGCTGCCTCAGCGGCAGGCCGTAAGGAACGGTTTAGTGGTAGAGAGCAAGGTCAGTATTTTGATGGCCTGCCGGAGTGGGCAAATATTCCAGAGTGGGAAAAGGCCTATGCGCGCGGCCCGATCTATCAGGAGTCAACGGCAAAGGATATGTTAGCGCAATTGGTAATGATTAACTTCCCTGAAAAAAGAGAAGAAATAGGCGCTGTCATATGGAATCTCTATGGCCTCGGCTATAGTTTTCCAGAGGTGGATCGCATTTTGAGAAATAAGTACGAGGAATTAAAAGGGGAAATTCTTAGCGAGCGAAAGGATAGGAAACGCCGCATTCGGAATGGGGAGTATGTTGTGCCGCGCACAGTTGAAGAAATGACACTCCTTGATTGGGTGAAAGAGTGCAAAAAATTGGAAGAGGAGGCTAGGATTGCCGAAGAAGAGGTTGCGGCAATGCGGAGAGATTCGACGAATCGTGAGCACACTTTTCCTACAAAAAAGAATGAGCCCAAAAAACAAAAATCATTACAGCAAAATATTGCAAAGCCTGCGTTTTCCCATGAAAGCCATGAAATAACAACGCCATCTACTTCCTATGTTGATAAGGAAATCCAGGAAAGAATGACTCAATTTAAGGAGGAAATAGACGGGCGAAATGCCGAGGCAGGAAAACATCTCGAAGAAATTGAACAGGAATATCAAATAAAAAAGGAGCAGATTGCGCGGCGGAGGCAAGAGGCCGATGGAGAACAGAAATTAAAATCGAAAACAATTGAAGCTGCGCGGAAAGAAAATGCGGAGCAATTTAAGGCTGCGTTAGAGGAGATTGCGAATTCGCTTGATAAATTACATGGGCAGCATGATTTAAAAATGCAGCAAATCGAGAAACACAAAAAGGAATTTAGCGAAATTTTTGAGATAGAAAAGCGACAAATCGAAGATGAAATGCAAAAGGCTAGTGGGAATCATGAACAGGAGATGCAGCAAATAAATTGTAGCATGGTCGAGGTTGATGCGCGCAATGATTTGGCAGAGAGAGAGTTTGATGAAGATGTGGCCTTAGAAATGCAGGAAGCAGATGAAAAAATCGCGAATGAGGATGAGGAAATAGAGAGATTGCAAGAAGAAATAAGGAGATTGCAGGAAGCGAAAACCGCCCAAAAAGAGGAAAAAATGTCCAAGAGTGGGGGTTCGAGTTTTTTGGGAAAAATTGCAAATTTTTTTCGCTGGCTCTGGGAAAAAATAACCGATATCATTGTAGGGCCTCGCGGCCGTGGCCGTTAGCAAAGCTGCTCTTTGGAGATTTTTCGCCAAAAATTTTCGCGATTTCGCCTCCAAGCCACCGCCAGAGCGATAGTCGCTAGCGCAATTTTTGCCAATGAGCCTTGAATTTTTGAATTAATGCGACTGGGGTATGAGATAAATTTTCCAAAAAGTTTTTTTTATTGACTTACTAATTGTGTGTACTACGTAGGCCCTGTGTCGTCAGCTAATTTTAGTAATATGCAGGGAGTGCGAGAGAAATCTACTTTTGCATTACCCATGATTGCTCTTTCCGCATGCACTGCAGTTGCAATTATGTCGGCGGTCAGTATCATACTGTGCACATTCGGTTCTATGGCTCTGCCGCCAGCTATACTTCTTACAGCACTCATCGGCGTGGCAAGTGGCTGGATTGTTGCGTCGATAGCTTGCACGTTCATTAGAAATGGCAAGGACGTCAGCAAGTCCCTATTGAGTGGTTTTAAGGAAAATTTTCTATCGTACTTGGTAACTATAGCTCCCGCTGCGATTTTTGCCGTTGTAATTACAGCGGCACTCGTATTGGCAGCACCATCATTTTTGGCCACCGCGGTTGGGCTTGTCGGCCTATCTAGCACCATGTTATCTTCTATGATTTTTGCTTCCATACTCGGCGTATTAGGCGCAACAATTTTATTGTTGTTTTTATATTTACTTCTATCCGCGGTTAGGAAGGCATATCAATGCTTTTCAGGAAAAATGGAATCCAACGTAGAGGAAATTCCTGACTTCGAAGATCAGCACAAAATTCCCGTAGTGGAAAATTCTGGCCCTGAAATAGATGAATCTACTTTACTGGAAACTATAAACCGTTTAGAGGCCGCTGAAAATCGGTTAGAGGAAATTGAAAGCCGTTTAGAGGAAATTATGGTCCCTTCAGGAGGAACTAATGCCCTTTTAGAAAACAACTTAGAGCAAACTAAAGCAGCTAATACCTTTTTGGGAAAGCGTCTCGAGGCCACTGAAAAGCGTTTAGGGGAAATTGAGAACCGTTTAGAGGCCCCCGTAGTCCCTTTAGGAGAAATTAACATCCTTTTAGAAAATCGGTTAGAGGAAATTGAAAAATTACCGAGCACTGTACTCACCTTAGAGGAAACTGTCACCATTTTAGGAGAAAGGTTAGAGGAAACTAAAGCAGCTAACACCTCTTTAAAAAATCGTTTAGAGGCCACCGAAAAGCTTTTAGCGAAAACTGAAAGGCTTTTAGCGGCCACTATAACCTTTTCAGAGGAAACTGATATCATTTTAATAAAACTTTTAACGAAAACTGAAATCTCTCCAGAGGAAATTAAAAAATTTTCAAAAAAATCTTTGCTGAAATATTGGCAGAACTCTGCAAACATTTTACCGAAAACTACAGAACTTCCATCGAATGAAATTTTTCCAATCGGCTTTTTTAATGCGAGTTTTGATCATAGTACTTCAAGTGAAAATGATGAAGAAAACGAAAGTCCTGTAATGATTGAAGCTGAGTCAGGATCTGAGCCAAAAAATCCGACTGGATCCACTAAATCTAAGTCAGAAGAAGAAATCATTCCATCTGAGTAAACTTCAGATAAGGATGAATGTAGTTCAGAATTACCGAATGATAATAAAGCTTGATGAGTAGCTCTAATGACTATATCTTCTGCTGCAGTTTTTGCCGTTGCAATCACCGCAGCACTCGTATTGGCAGTACCTTCATTTTTAGCCGCTGCGATTGGTCAATGGAGTTAAAGTGTCCATTGTCGCCGTCGGCGGTTCATTGAAAAATTTTTCCAAAACTTTTCAAGAATTTTGCGATTCGCGCTACACATTAGGATTTCATTCGGAGAACTACGGCGGTGATGAGTGTAGCGATAGTGACGGCGGTTATGACAATAGGCCATAGGGATAAACTGTTAGCGATGAGAAATATAGCCAATAAACTTAATGCCGTAGTCACTACTGAAACACCTAGAATAATTGCAATATTTCTCCCAACGTGAGGAATTTTTGGTGAGATATGCTGATTACTTAAATCTTTGTTTTTTGAAGAATCCTGTGCCAAATTTGTGTTCATTGGATTGTGGTTAGGGATGGAAGCGCTATCGCTTTCATTTTCCAAAGAATCCTGTGAAGAATTCGTGGCCGTTTGATTGCTGATGGGAATGACAGCGCTATCGCTTTCATTTTTCAGAAATTCATGTGACGGACTCATGCTCGCGGATTTGTCGCTAATATTGTCTTCATAATGCACATCTTCCTTGTTTTCTAGCCTATTTATCTCCCCTATGATATGCCTTCGTATGATCTTATATGCATCATCGGATAGCAGGTATTTTTTTAGGGTACCATTATCTAAAGCAATTGGATATATTTTTCTAACGGCACATAAAACCGTTGTTATAAAAGGAATGTTTTCTTGGAATCTTGGCGCAAACTGTTTTTCTACAAATTGCTTGTCTTTTAAGTGGAGTAATTCGTAGAAACAACGATTTAAAGTATAGAGCCCGCCATCACCTTTATCATGCAAAATGATCGAGCTAACAAGGGTTATCATTTTATTCTCTTCCAACGCAAATAAATAGTGTGTCCTTTTTCCAATGTTGAAATCTTCCAAAAAAATACTGGTTATTATTTCTTTATTAATATCCAGCATCATCGTTATGATTTTAATAACCATTTCTCCGTTGGCTTTTTCAGGATAGCGAAATATAGTAAGTGCGGAGTTTGCAATTCCCTTTTCTTGTCCGAATTCAGATAAATTTATAAAAAATTTTACCACATCATCTAACTTCATTTTGAGGAAAATTGATTCAATGTCAAGTGATGTGACGGCTAATATTAAATTTCTCGCTAGCAGATTTTGCTGATCATCGCTCGCCATTGATAGTAGTAACTGTAGAATGATTCCTGCATTTTCTTTATTCGACATGCTGCGCAAAATCCAGGCAGCACGTGAAGTTCCTTCATTTTCATTTGAAGTAACTATTTTTATTAAAAAATTCATCGCGGAAGCAATGGGCATCACCGATATTATATCATTTGCATTATTTTGATGGGAAAATACGAAAGCCCAAATAAATGATTTTATTGCTTCTGGTTGATCCCCATGAAGTAATAATGATGTTAAAATTCCCGCTGCATTTTCGCAATTTATTCGAATTGCTCTTAAAAGTTCATCTATCGCTTTGTCAATATGATTATTATTTATGTGATTCAAGATAGTATTTTTCACATTAGATTGAGCTTCCGTTAATGTTGGCTCAACAAAAGTCATATCTATACTTGCTGGTGGAACACTTTTTCCATTACTGCGAAGAGCAAAACTAGTCACTGACATGCTGACCATTCTAGGTGCTATCTTCCATTATTGGCAAGTATTTTTTTATATTTTTTAAATTTCCAATACGGCGACCGTGATAAGTGCAGCGATAGCGCCGGCGGTTACGGCGATAGGCCGCAATACTAAGGAGCGAGTGACGACGTATGCAGGCGAAAAACATAATGTCGCGGCTGCCACTCCGGCGATCGAGGTAAGCAAAAAGAGCTTTTTCAAGTTGATATGGATTAAATTTCGCCCCAAAAAGTTCGAAAATTTTCCGATCACGGCCCAATGAGGTGGCGTTTTTGGGCAATTTTTCCCTTCTCGGGTATTTACTTCTATATTTTTCCTGTGCCGCGCAATTAATTGCATACCTTTAACTTGGAATTGGCTGGCCGATGGAATGAGCAGTATCCTTTGTCGCAGATGGCGGTCCATTGAAAAATTTTGCGATTCGCGTTTATTTTCATTGACAAAGTGAAAGCATTTTTCAACATTCCCAGATGGGCATGGTGGAAGTAAAAGTGGACCAGAGGCGGATTGGCTCGGAAACTCCCGTAAATTTGCCACCAGGCAGTGGGAAAAATTTAGTGAAAGACTCTCCCGTGGCAGTACAGACCGCACTCGCAAAGATGAGAATAGTTGCGGCGATGGCCTATGGTCTATTGGGAGGACTTCTCTGTGGAATTACTGCCGCCATGGTGATGAAATCCATCGCCATTGGGTTCATTTCCGGCCTGGGTGGCGCATTCATTTTTTGTATTTTAGGTCTCGTTTGGGTCTTTTGCGTTGAAAGGAAAAATGACAATGGCGTCCCGCCGCCGAGTGGTCCAGACAGCGGACAGGCAGGGAATGAAAGCGAAAAAATGTTTCGCCGAAAGACAATCCAGATGACGGGCAGCCGAAAGGTCAAAATATTGAATTAATTACAACTCCGGACACTCCAGGCAATGGGTTGCTAGAAAATTAAAATATCGAGTTGATTCTGCCGCCGAGTGATGCATCCAGAGTGGATAAGGAAAAAATAATCCTACGGCAGTCGGCGCCGCGTCCGACAATAATAAAAGGAAGAGGTGGTAAAGTGATACGTTTTTTATTGCCGAGTGATCGTCCTGATAAGTTAAATTTAAATTTAGAACAGCTGCGCGCCAAAGTAAATGAATGCAAGCAAGCTATGAATAAGAAAATCACCGAATTGAATAATTTAAATCCATTTAAAGCAATGTTGACAGCGATAATTGATCAGCTGGAAATAGATACTATTAATGCAAAAGAAATGCAAATTATCGAGCTAGCTGACAGAGTAAAAATAATACATGCCTCACTCGGCCTAATAACTCAATTGGAAAACCTATCAAATCACAGTAAGGTTTCGTGGATAGATGAAGAAGGCTTTCAATCGGAAATAAAAAATGCGCTGCACACTATGTTGAGCAGTTCTCCATGGGTGAATTCCGCATGCGCACAGCAATGCCGTGAAATGGAGAAGCAGTTAAAAGAGTTGCAGAAAATTAGCGAAAAAGCGGCGCTCCTAGAAGAACGATTGAAGGCGTATTTTTCCGTAGAAAAAATCAATTGTAAAATAAATGTAGATTCTAGTTGTTTCGGTGCTATCGTTAATAAACTTTCACTGTATTGTTCAATTATTGCTAAAATGAATCGCTTTAAAAAACAGCACAATCAACTCCGAGATAAGTGCGCACCGCTGAATAAGCAAAATTTATCTAATTTACTAGATAGCACTGACAAGCAAATAAACAACCCCCTTAAATCCGAGATTAATCTAATCGATAAAAGCCTAACTATGGAAATTGCGTCAACGAAAGAAATAGATAGCGGTATTGCTCGGATGGAAGAAAATGAAAAAATGCTAAATAAAATAGTTGATCTTATGTTAAAAGTGAACGAAATCGTGAAAGTTGTTGCCGGAGAAATGCGATCTTCCGGGGACGCAAAATTAACCATAGAAGCGAGATTGGACGAATTGCTAGAGGCGTGCGCAAATTCGGCAAAGAGTAAAAGCAATCTCCTGAGTGAAATAAATTTTGAAAAAAATGTTAATACCATATTTGAATTACTGAATCTGCTAAAATTAGCAAAAGAACAATCGCCGTCATTTGATTGTTCCAAGTTGGAATCAGACATACTTTCCGCGGCGTAAAAAATCATTCATTATCCCTCCTCTTACAGTAGCGAAATTAAAAATTTAGAAGAACTAAAAAGTAAAATTCAAGCAATAATTTCCGGTGCATAGCTGGCCGAATCATTGGGAACACTCATTGGGCAACACGGAAGAATGGGGTATTCTTCAAGATGCCGTGGGCCGTGGAAAAAATTTATAAGGTTTGGGTGGCGATGCGAAGCGGCAATGATATTTTGGAAAAAATGGCTTGTACTCCTCCGAATGCTGTAGTATTCAGATGGGATTGGGGCACGCGCCGCGGCCAATGGATATCGGCATATTCCGTTCCGCGTCGCCGTCGCCCTGAGAAGCGAATGTAACATCGAGGAGGACTTAATGATGAAAGAATGCGATGAAGAGTGCGATGTTGGTGAAAATTTGGATGTGGAAGCGAATGAAAACGGAGCGGAGGCGGACGAGCCCAGTGAGAATATCCTGGAGCTCATGGCGCTGCGCAGTGAATTACAGGAGAGCAGGGAGCAAATTCGCGACCTGGAAGACAAGCTGTTGCGGACCCGGGCGGACTGTGAGAACTTCCGTAAGCGCATGGTAAAGGACTTTGAGGAGCACACGCAGATGGCCAATGAGAGCCTCCTCGGCGAATTGCTGCCCATCCTTGACAATTTCAACCTCGGTCTTAGGGCTGTGAAGGGGCCTGAGAATCAAAATATTATTCAGGGATTTGAATTTATTTTGCTCCAATTCAGTCGCCTCTTAGAATCCCACGGCGTGGAAGCAATTGCCAATGCCGGTGACGTCTTCGATCCCCATGAATCGGATGCCCTATCCGTGGCGGAAAACGATAGCGTGGCGGAGGACCACATCATTGAGGTGGTGCGGCAGGGCTACCGCATCGGTAAAAAATTACTGCGTCCGGCGACGGTCATTGTCTCAAAGGGTGCACCGGCGAGGGTGAACGGATCATCGGATTCGCAAAATGAAAATAGAGAGTGATTGTAACCATGGCAGAGGATTACTATGAATTATTAGGTGTTCCTAAGAGTGCAACCGCCGAGGAAATAAAAAAAGCCTACCGTAAAAAGGCCGTGCAGTACCATCCGGATAAAAATCCCGGGAATAAGGAGGCCGAGGAAAAATTTAAAAAAATTGCCCAGGCCTACGAGATCCTCGGAGATCCCCAGAAAAGGTCAACCTATGATCAGGTTGGGTCCGCTGCGTTCGATGGAAGTGGCGGCTTTTCCGGCGCCAATTTTTCCGCCAATGACTTCGGCAGTGCATTTGATATTTTCAATCAAGTATTTGGAAGTTTTGGCGGCCAGCAGCGCGGAAATAAAAGGGAGATGCAGGGGGATGACCTACGCTACGATTTGGAAATAACTCTAGATGAGGCATTTAACGGCGCGGAGAGAACCATCAAGTACCACCGGGCCGTTGCCTGCAAGGAATGCGGTGGAAATGGGTGTGCTAAGGGAACTAAGCCGACCATCTGCCCCACCTGCCACGGAAAGGGAAATGTCACCGTTAACCGTGGATTTTTTCAGATGAGCCAGACTTGTCCCACCTGCCACGGCGTGGGGCATGTCAATAAAAATGCCTGCAAAGCATGCGGTGGCAGCGGTCGAAGTAGCGAAGGACACAGCATTCGCATAAAAATTCCACCGGGCGTGGAGACCGGAACCCGGCTACGCTCCGCCGGCGGCGGCGAGGGGGGCAGCTGCGGTGCCCGGGACGGCGATCTCTATGTGGCTGTGCACGTGCGGGCCGATGAGCACTTTCACCGGGAGGGCGCAAACCTATACGTCAATGTCGATGTCCCCTTCAGCATGCTTACGCTGGGCGGCGAATTGGAGGTGAAGACCATCGATGGATTTGGAATGCTTAAAATTCCAGCGGGAACGCAGTCGGAGACAACCTTCCGCCTCAAGGGCAAGGGAATGCCTCACATGGGTGCCAGCTATCGGGGCGATCAATTCGTAAAAGTTCGCTGCTTCATTCCCACGGGACTTAGTAAGGAACAGAGGGAAAAATTAGAGGCATTTGCCCAGAGTTGCGGCGAATCCAGAGAGGCAAAGGAAGGCTTTTTCCAGCGCATATTCCATTGAAATTTTGCAGATGGAAACAATTTGGGAGCGCTGTGATTCTTTGACGGGAGACATGCCATGGTTTTAAATAGCAGCCAACTGCGCAGGGATTTTCTAGATTTTTTTTCATCCCGAGGGCATCGCATTGTCCCTTCGGAATCCCTCATTCCGCCGTCGCCAAATTTGCTATTCACCAACGCGGGAATGAATCAATTTGTTCCCTATTTTCTCAACGACCGGCCTTGTCCATTCGCCCGCGCAGCCAATGTACAGCGCTGCCTGCGGGCCGGCGGAAAGCACAATGATTTGGATGATGTTGGCTATGACTGCTACCACCACACATTTTTCGAAATGCTGGGCAATTGGTCGTTCGGCGACTATTTCAAGGGTGAAGCCATCCAATGGGCCTGGGAATTGCTGGTGGATCGCTGGAAATTCCCAAAAAACCGCCTCTACGCAACCGTCTATTCTCCGGGCTCCGGAGAGCCATTTCAGCGGGACGAAGAGGCCCTGTTTATTTGGAAGGAACTATTCCGAAGGGAAGGCATGGATCCGGAAAAACACATCGCCTATGGTGGGGCGAAGGATAATTTTTGGATGATGGGAAGCACGGGACCGTGCGGCCCTTGCACGGAAATACACATGGACCTGACCCCAAATGGTGACGGGGGAGTTGGCTTGGTCAATGGGGGATCATCTCGCTGTATGGAGCTGTGGAATTTGGTTTTCATCCAGTACAATGCCCTGGCCGATGGAAAATTTGAGCCACTTCCGCGGCACTATGTGGACACGGGAATGGGCCTGGAGCGCATCGCCGGGATTATTGCCAACAGCGATGGATTCCGCGATTTTTCAAAGGAGCCGTCCAACTACGCCAGTGATCTATTTGTCCCACTCTTCGACGCCATGCAGCGCATGGGCAAATCGCAGGGAAAAATATTCTACGGCGGAACTGTTCCAGCCGATAGAAAAAATCTCTCTTCTCAGGAAAAATTAGACTGCGCATTTCGGGCCGTGGCGGACCACGTGCGGACACTCACCATGGCCATCGCCGACGGGATTTTGCCTAGCAATGAGGGCCGAGGCTATGTTTTGCGCCGCATTTTGCGCCGTGCGGTCATGTTCGGAAATCGTCTGCAATTGGAAAAAAATTTCCTAAAATCTCTGGCATGCGCATGCATTCGGCAAATGTCTAAGGTCTACCCGATGGAAGATGCCGCTGCGCGCAACATAGGGCAAATCATTGAGCATGAACAGGATAATTTCGAAAGAACGCTGGACAAAGGCATGCGCCTTCTGCTGCAAGCCGTGGAAAAATATGGCCCCCTAATTCCGGGCGAAGTTGCCTTCGAGCTCTACGACACCTATGGTTTTCCCGTGGACCTTGCCCAGCTCATTGCGGCGGAATATTCCTGCGAAATTTCCATTGGAGATTTTGAGAAGCACATGGAGCAGCAGCGGGCGCGGGCGCGGGCGGCGAAAAAATCAGAAAAGATTGCCCTGAGAAATGAAAAATCCGAGGGAACAATTTTTGTTGGCTATGACGGTCAGGGACCCGTTGAGACGGTCCTCACCGGCATTTGTCCTGGAAAAGAAGGCGGCTGCTACGCGATTTTTCAAAGGACGCAATTCTACGGCGAGAGGGGTGGTCAGGTGGGAGACCGCGGAACATTCCATGCCAATGGCAAAGCCTACGCCATCGTGGACACCCAGTGTGCCGCCGATGGGACAATTTTGCACGCAGTGAATCAATCGCTGGGCGGAGAGGGCATTCTTCCTGGAACGGCGGTGCGACTGGTCCTTGACGAAGAGCGGCGATTTCGCATTTCTCAGCATCATACGGCGGCGCATATTTTGCAGGCGGCACTGCGAATGGAGCTGGGAGACCACGTTCGGCAGGCGGGATCACTGGTGGGGGAAAATTCCCTGAGATTTGATTTTTCCCATTTTGCGCCACTTACGGCCCAGCAGTTGAAAAATGTAGAAATGTGGACCAACGAAATCATTCGAAAAAATTTACCCATTCGGACCTACGAAGTTCCGTTCGACAGGCGGCCAGCCCACTGTCTTGCGCTATTCGGCGAGCGCTATGGAGAAATAGTTCGGGTAGTGGAGATCGGCGAGGAGGGAGGCATTGCGGAGCTCTGCGGAGGGACTCACCTATCCCACACCGGAGAAATTGCCATGTTTAAAATTCTCCACGAAAGTGGCATCGCCGCCGGAGTGCGTCGCATCGAGGCGATCTGCGGCGGTGCGCTCCATGAATTTCTGTCAAGGCTTCTGCTTTCCCAGGAAAAATGCGCCGCACTCCTCTCCTGCAGGGCGGATGAATTGGAATTGGCCATTGGTAAATTGAAGGCGCAAAGGCTCGCCGCGGACCAGCGTTTGAAGGAAATCAACATGGCCCTTGGGCAGATGCAGGTGGAAAATTTGCTCAAGGAGAGGCAGGTAATCGGTGGCATGCCATGGGCCATGGGGTACCTCCGCGGCATTGACGCTGGAATTTTACGGCAAATGGCACTTCGAATAGTAGGCGACCATGGTGGGTGCGCATTGCTCATCTGCGAGGAAGAGGAACGATCGCTTTATGCCGTTGCCTGCCATGGGGCTGCCGTTGGATCCGGCCACTCAGCGCGCCGCTATGCCCAACTGTGGAATGAAATTACTATGGGAAATGGCGGAGGCGGAGATGCCGTTGCCACGGGAAGTTTTTGCCGCGTTTCCCAATCGGACGATTCGCTGGAACGATTTCGCAAAAAACTTTTACAAAATATTGCCAAAACCACTTGACAATGGCCGCCAATTTTTCGAAATCCGTCCTGCGGGCGGGCATGGTTTAATGGTAAAACCTTAGCCTTCCAAGCTAATGATGTCGGTTCGATTCCGTCTGCCCGCACCAGTCTAGTTGTATAAACTTAGCAAATTCGCCACTTCCTTTTTCGAGTTTCCCCATGTCGGTGGCTTTTATGGACCGATGGAAAATGCTATACATTGAATGCAAAAAATGCTTGTATTTTTTAAATTTTTTCACATAAATGGTGGTGTGGTCACGAATAAAAATTTAGAAAATTGCCCATCGGCCGAGAAGAACTTGAAAACATTAAGCACGCCCGATAGCAGCTGTTTCCCATGTGCGTACATGCGTCCCGTTGCAGCAGTCCTTGCCATAGTAGGTATCGCCCTCGGTGCCGTTGGAATAATCTATGTCAATATCCCCACCATAGTGAGCGCGGCGGTGCTCATCGTTATTGGCGGCGCTCTATTTGGCATCTACTTCGTTTTAGTCAACACATTGAGCGGCGGTGGGCAGTCAGATTTGGGTGATCAGCCAGGCGAAGAAGAAACTTTTCCCTCGACCCAATTAAAAACTGAAGCCAATCTGGATAAAGATAATTTACAGTCTCCTCAAATTCAAAGCGAAGAAAATTTGCTTTCCACCAATTCGAACTTACCCAGTAAAAAACCCGATACAGTTAATCAGTCAGGCAAAGAAGAAACTTTTCCCTCGACCCAATTAAAAAACGAAGCCAATCTGGATGAAGATAATTTACAGTCTTCTCAAATTCAAGGCAAAGAAAATTTACTTTCCACCAATTCGAACTTACCCAGTAAAAAATCCAATACAGTTAATCAGCTAGACAAAGAAGAAACTTTTCCCTCGGCCCAATTAAAAACTGAAGCCAATCTGGATGAAGATAATTTACAGTCTTCTCAAATTCAAAGCAAAGAAAATTTGCTTCCCACCAATTCGAACTTACCCAGTAAAAAACCCGATACAGTTAATCCGCCAGGCGAAGAAGAAACTTTTCCCTCGGCCCAATTAAAAACTGAAGACAATTCTCAACCTCTCCAGATTACCGGGTCGCACTTTACTTCCCGTGAGGAGTTGCGTGGTAGTGAGGAGATATGGAATGACATTGCTTCAATGGATGAAAAATTTGATGCGTTCATAAATGCCTGCGACGAACTATTAACATATAAAGATCAGGAAGTTCGCTTTGACTCAATCCTTAGCGAAAAGACTCCGCCATCCGTCCTTGTTTCCATTGAGCGGTTCAGCAAAACATTCGCCGAAATTGTTGATCAGTGCAAATACGGATCCTCGAAAGACTTCACATGCATTGATAAATTCGTGAAAGATTCAATGATGGTGACAGATTTCAAAAGTAATGGCCACTATTTCCCGACATTTATACTTAAATTCCACTATCTATCGAGGATAAGCAACGATGAAGGAAATTGCAAAATTTATTCGGTATTTCAAAATGCATTGAATAAATTTGCAGATCAAAATTCCACGTTTCTTGCGCCGGAAAGTGGACATGAAATAGAGAAAATTGATACGGATAAGAATTCCCATTCCGAAGCATCGTCGAATGGGCCATTACTTTGGATGGCAAAGGGACTGCTCAGTTCGCACATCGACCGGTATATCAGGGAATGCATCGGCGGGGATTGCGTTACGATCACTCAGGGTGCCAATGAGATGGCATGGGGAGATGCCGGGAAGCAGGGAAAAGATGATTTTCGAAACCTTTTCAATGATCCTACGCAGGGCCCAAGTAGCGCTCTTATGAAGAGTAATTTTGCCATTAGCTACATTCGCTGGCGTTTAGTTAATAAAAAATCTTTACAACCCGCTACGGCATCATTCAAAGGTGTAGAACTTGATAGCATGAATGTAACATTTAGGTTGGAAGGGTTGAGTGCCGATAGGTTAAGTAGTTTTGCCCAGCAAGTGCAGGCTAAGCCGAAAAAGGTTCCCGTTCTATTTAACAATTTCTTCGATTCAACAACCGGGAGGGTGCATACCTATGTTTGCTCTTCTGCCGTCCATTGTAAAAAGGCCGCAACTAACATCGCAAAAGAAGACGTAAATCATTTGTGTGCAAATTTTAATCTATCGCAATATCGCACATTGGCCCACGCGGCGCGGGCGACCTATCTGCGGGAAAAGGAAAGGGAAAGTCCAAAAAAAATTGTGCTGTGCCTCACGCTGCTGGGTGCGGGGGCCTATGAAAATGATGCTTGCGTGCATGTGGATATTCTCACAGAAGTGTATCAAATTCTAAGAGATACGGAGGTCATAATCCTATGCAACGGATACAGTAAAAACGATCAAAATGCGTGGAGAACGAGCTTCACTAAGCTAACTCAAACCTCCGAAAATACGATACTTGGCGCCAAAACTTTCACAGACGAAAAATCGGATTAGGTCTCGGTTTCCGGCGGAACGGCGTAATCGTGAAAAATAAAAAATACCCTGATCGCATAATTAAAATCCAAGATTAATTGCCAGTATTGCAATGGCGATTACCGCCTTGACGGGGACCCAAACGCGGAAACGTGAAAAATCTTCTCCCACTAATTTTTTCCGGTTAGATTTTTACTAAGATCCGATCGCTTTTTTCAAAAGCAGCATTCTATGCTGAGTTAATTTTTCAATTTTGGCCCGATTGCATTTATTGGACCATGGTAAAATGTCTTGCCCCAAAAATTTAAAATGGAATCAAAAAAGCATTTATGCAGTCGGGGGGAAAATTATTTTTTTTTATTGCAATTCGCGACGATATCAGTTTCCTTCCACCTATGGATTCTTCTACTATTGTCAAACAAACTGCGTCGCCTGATTCGGGTGCTAACGAGCATAACACCGCAGATACATCGTGCGGTTCTATTCACTTGATCCTGGTTTGCGTCGGGGTGGCTGCGGCCATTGGCGGTATAATTCTTACGGCCATTGGCGCATTCCATCTAAGCATAAGTCTACCCGCTATCTCCATGGGGATCGTGGTGCTCGCCGTTGGCGTAATTCTGGTCATGCTTGCATACAACCTTTGGCCAATGCCTCTTGGGGAAAATGCAATAAGAGAAAAGATCTCCAACCAAGCTACTTTGCCGCAGCCTAGCGGAAATAATAAATCCGGCGAGAGTGCTATTCTGATGAGTCCCGCCGGACAGAATAAACCCACTGCGAATCCGTGTAACTTCGTCTTCGAGAACAAAACGATCACGCCGCCGTGCGATGCGTCTGGTGGGGATCTTTTGAGTAATGAGTTTAAGGATTATATGGATTTTGAAAAAAACGATCCGGAAGGGATAGCTAAATACTGGTCCTTTTACAGTAAGAATCAACATGAAGAAGAGATTAAGTTAGTGGAGCTTATTAATCAATATCAATCAGGATGCGAAGAACTTCTTCGATTTAAAGGTCAGAAAATACGCTTCGATGCAGTGCTTATGGACGGTGATCCTCCTCCCGTCCTTTTAGCCATAAAAAAAGTTAATGATGCTTTTTTTGAAATTGTCGATTGTTGCCCTTGGATGAGGGTTAACGACTTAACGAAGAATTATGCACAAGGGGAACCAAGCACAACACAATCTGATGTTCCTAATAGTTTCATCTATGGGCCTCAAATTCCTCATGGTCACCCGTTGGCGCATTTCTATAAAGGGACTTTGGATCAGTACGAAGGTGCGATGAATGCGACGCTACCGTCGAAGCGAATGGGGAAGCTGCAAATGCTGGCATTTTGGAGCGCCGAGGCGAATAATAAGGCGCTGGCGCAAAGACATGTGATTTATAATTTCCTTGAAGCGGTCATGGAAAAATTTGCCGCCAACAACCCTGACTTCCTCCAAGCAGTGACGGTCGCTGAACTCGAGAAGGTGAATAGGAGTGTTGTGGGAGAGGTTTCAAGTGCCAGAGCTAAAGTGAAGATACTAAAAGGACTTCCTGGGGGTCGGATCGAAGAATATTTACAGAAAAACTTCCAAAAAACTGCTGTTACGATAACGCAGGGGTGCAATGAGGGAGGATTTGGCGATAACGGCCTCCGTGGACAGCAGGGTTTTAGTGCGCATATCCATGACTATAGCCAAGGACCAACTAGCTCTTCGCAAAATTTTGTCCTCGCCGGAATTCGATGGCATTTGTGCCATCATAAAGACAAAGACAGTGGTGCGTCTGGCGATTCAAAATACAACTTTGATCCATCTCATTTGGGCACTGCCGTGGATGCATTTAATGCTGGCGCCACCACCAATCGAGACGACATGCCTCTCTATAAAGGTGTATCATTCGAACTACGTGCTACTCAAGGTAAGAAGGGGGAAACGTCAAATAATAAAGCGAACAACGTATCGAAAAGAATGAGCGCAATTAATAAGCGATTTGAAACGCAAAAGAATCAACTTAAAGTGTTGCCTAATCCCTATGTGAATAGGGATGGAGTGAGTTGCTTATATATGTGTACGTCTTCCATTCACGCTGGAGATTATAAAGGAAGTAACGTATTCAAGCGAATGGGGGGTCAAGACCAATTTACGGATTTATGTCGAAATTATGCAAGAGAACAGTACATGGGCATTGCCCATGCGGCAAAAATACTTTGGAAAAATGAACAGGCAAAACCGCAGGAGCAGCGAAAGAGAGTCGTGGTTGTACTATCATTGCTGGGTGGTGGGGTCTACTGTAATCCGAAAAGAATGTATCCAGACATTTTTAAAGAATTCTTTGAAGAGCTTAAAGGCATAGACATTACGGTTCTTTGCAGCGCATTTGATGCTAATGCTGTTACGACATGGAAAAATAGCCTTACCAGTGCTGGCTATGATAATAATATTGAGTGTGAAGAAATTAGGTTATCCCAATTTGATAACAGCTAAAATGGTTCGATGAAATGACCACCAATGCAGTAGGCGGTAGCGATGTGCCAGGCAGTAAATCATCGAAAATGGAGGTGGCCGCACTAAAAAGGCGCAGTGATTTCCTCCACGTAATCACGCTTAGCGGTGGGATTTTGCTGGCCGGAGCCGGGGGAATCCTCGCCACCGTCGGGACATTTTGCATGACTCCGGCCATGCCATTTATCATTGGAGGAGCAGTGGCAGCGGTCCTTGGCCTCGGTCTATGCGCCATCGCCTATGCAGTTAAGTGTGCATCTGTCCCTCCTCGGGGTACCGGACAGCTGAGCAGCCAAGCAAAGCCCATAGTGGAGACGGACAATGACAAAAATGACGCAGTAAGCGAGGCGCAAACTTGTTTCAATGAGCTCATAGCGGCCCATGATCACACCTGCCTGCAGGGATTAATGCCGCCCGGAACGGAGACGAGCGCCCTATGGAGCAATTACATCAATGCCTGTAAAAAATTGACTTCTCTCACCGGCGAAAAGATTCGCTTTGATGCACTTTTGGATCCTGACAAACCACCAAATGTCCTCAAATGCATACGCGACCTCACCAATAGCCTTTTTGAGATCATTGAAAAAATGGATAGTTCCCTCACAGGCGCCGTGAAGTTCAAATCGCGGAAGCGGAGTGCTGATAAATTGGAACCGGAAAACACGCTGAAATTTCGCCATTTGGCATCGCCTGGAAATCCATTATTTGGAAAACAAACTCAAAATGAAGTGGATCCAAGGAAACTTACCGATGAGCCGCACGCGGTCTATTCCATATTGCACTGCGCAGTGCAGATCTTCGTTGCAAATAATAGAGAATTCCTCCAGCCAGAATCGCTGAATGACCTTCCAAAGGTAGAAATCAACGAGGAAGTTCTTCCCCAAGTGCAGCCCACCATTGAAATTGTTGAGGGGGTCAATGCGAACAAAAACGATCAGTTTATTAGTGAACACTTTGAGGCCGCCGAATGGAAAGATATGTGCTGTCTTGGCCAGGGCGCCAATGAAATTTTTTGGGGCGATGCGGGCCACGCGGGAAAAAAAGATTTCCGTAAATTACTCTACGACCTAACCCAGGGACCGAGCAGCGCGTTAGCGAAAAATAATTTTATCATAAGCTTCATCCGATGGCATGGGCGCAATGGCGGCCATTTGCGGTCTGCCCTTTGGAAATATGAAAATAAGCCAAAATTTTCACAGATAGATTTCGATGCAAGTGACGTTACCTATAGAATATATAGGAAGGAAGATGATTACATGAAAACGGAGAATCAGGTGGGCGAATTCCTCCAGATGTTAGATGAAGAACCAGAAAAACTTTCAGTTCTATTCAATGTTTATCTCGACCAGTCGGACCGAATGCACGCATACGTCTGCACGTCGGCCATTCACTGCGGTGTCAGCGAAAGAGGAACAGAAAAGAGCAAAGCGGACGAACAAATTAGAAAAAATCAGGAATTGGCGGGAAAATTGTGTGAAAATTTTTCCCTAATTCAGTACCGGTTGCTTGCCGAATCGGCAAAATTACTTTGGAAAAAATATAAATCGCTGGGCATAAATAAAAAAATTGTGCTCATGCTCACGCCGATAGGAATCGGCGCCTACGCAAATCCGCAGGAAGCTTCCCAGGGCATCGTGGCCGAATTAATTAAAACTCTTCAAAATACCGATGTCCATGTCGTCTTGAATGGATATAGGGATAGCGACGTTAGCATTTGGGAAAAGAATTTCGAGAAAATGGGGAGCGACATTCCGCCGGTGCAGCAGGCGAGTGCGGAATGTCAATAGGAAGTATGGCCGCTGCAGCGGCTACGGGGTCGAGTGATTCACTCTTCACTGCCATTGCAATAGAGAATGCGGTGACAAAAATCGCAGGCAATTAATTCGTCGTTTTCAATGGAGGCGGCCGGATTGAGCTCCGTGGGCAATCGCATGCGGCAGCCGCCGCAGATGAATCCATCCCTTAGGCCAACCATGAAGGGCGGATGGGCGATGGAGTGCCTGAGCCGCAAATAATTTTCAAAAAATTTTACCGGAATGTGCGATTGGATGCCCTGCATTTTTTCTCCAATGTCGGCCAAGTTGCCCCTGGCCGTGTCCAGTTGCTCCCGCATTTGCTTTGCAAGACTTTCTCCGTCCATCGCCGCCAGCAATTCTCTTTCCTGGTCGATGTCGCGGCCAATGGTTTCCATTTCTTCGATGATGCGCAATTGCGACTCCTCCTCGCCCTTAATTTTACTGAGAGTGTCTTCCAGCTGCTTGGACAGCAGTGACCATTGCAGCATTTTTCCGGAAGAATCCACCTTTTCCCGCAGAGTACTGGCCCTAGATATGGCCGATTTCAGCGCCCTTTCACTGGCCTTCCATGCTTCATTTTGCTCCTGCAGCTGCCCTTCCATGGAGGCAATTTTTTTCGCACTTTCCCCGCGGCCGATGGCCGTATTTTTTGCTTTTTTTTCAATTTCACGCACCGATTGATGCACGGCAAGGAGACGCTGATCGTAGGAGTGATACAGCAGCAATTGCTTCAGGTCTTCAGCGGTAGCCATTGTGCACATCTGAATGAAAATTCGAAAAATGCAAGGCAAATATGCCGCCTCGCGAAAATGGCAGCGGCCAATGGAATTTATTTTTTTCACAAAGACAAAAATTTATCTCCTTCCCCGGGCTTGACAGCCCCACGAAAAGCCTCTACAAGGCTATCTAATAGCTATCTTAGCTCTTAACCAACGTGCAAAGGAAAGGAAAAAAATGAAACAGCTGGCTCTAGTGGCAAAGAAACGGTGCCTAACGGGAAGCGGAGATGCCCGCAGGCGGCGGAAGGAGGGATGGATCCCCGGGATTATTTACGGTGACTCTGGAAGTCTCCCAATCCTATTTGGCGCAAAAGATTTGCGCGTGGCACTGAAGCAAATGTCGGGGAGCGCCGCCATCGTTTCCATTGCCATCGATGGATATGAGTCGCGCTCGGCCATTCTGGCAGAATTTCAAAAAAATCCATTGACCGATGAGATATTGCACGTGGATTTTCACGAGGTTTCGCTGACTAAGAAAATGCTCGTTCACATCCCCATTCGACTGACGGGAGTGAATGAGTGCATTGGCGCCCGCGAAGAAGGAGGAGTATTTGAATGTGTTACTCATACTCTGAGTATCCGTTGCGTGGCAAGGGATATGCCGTCGGAATATGTGGTTGACGTTTCCGGCCTTCGCCTGGGACAGACGATTCATATCAAAGATTTGGAAAAGCTCGATCGCGTCGAATTCGTCGATCCGGCCGACCAGGTCATCGCTGCCTGCATAGAGGCAACGGAGGAGGACGCAGGGAAGGAAGAGGGCGAAGAGGCATCGGAAAAAGATGAATCCATCGAGGCCACTGCAGGTGCCGCTCCCGGTAAAACTTTCGACAAATAATGGTTGTGATTTTTAAAAAATCCGGTTAACCCTGGGCCAGATGGAGGGTGGTAGTAAGATATCAATGCTTGTGGTTGGCCTGGGAAATCCGGGAGGTTGCTATATTCATTCGCGGCACAACCTTGGTCAGTTTCTGCTGGACAATTTTGCACGTAATGAAGGATTGAAGTGGGTCAATAATAAGAAATTGAATGCCAATCTGGCACGGGGATCCTGCAATGGCGTGCACTACATTCTTGCCTGCCCTATCTCTTTCATTAACCAATCCGGCTATCCAGTATCGCGAATTGCCAGCTATTTTCACATTGAAAATTCCCGCATTGTCATTGTCTACGATGAACTCAATTTGCCACTCGGCGAGGTAAAAATTACCACCCGCATGGGCGATGGGGGGCACAATGGCATGGCAGATGTGTGCAGCAAGCTTGGCGAGTGCATTCGGTTCCGCGTGGGCATTGGACCTAAGGAGAACAAGGAAATGGACCTCAAAGACTACGTTTTGTCCCGATTTTCCGACGAAGAGCAGGCGGCAATTTTCTATGCAACGGGGACAATTTTCAACAAATTGAAAAATATTATTGCCAATCCGCCCACCTTCGATTGAAAGTCACCACAATGGGTTTGTCCATTATAGTAGGAAAGGCGAGGAATATGCAGAATAAGTACAAGATTACGTTGATTTTACAAAACAATGAGCAAAAGGAATCCGCGGAGGATGTGATCGATCGCATCGCGGGATGCATGGCTTCGCTCGGCGGGACCGTGGAAAATAAAAAGAATTTCGGGGTGCGCGAGTTCGAGCGCTGTGTAAACCGCAATTTTCGCTCGGGTACATATGCGCAGTATGTGGTATCCGCAGGGAAAGACTTCAATGCGGCGCTGTGCAGTCGGCTGCGCCTTGACAAAACGGTAAATCGTGTTCTCGTTGAAAGGATATAGGGAAAATGGTTTTTTTTAATAAGGTTATATTGGCAGGAAATTTAACCCGCGATCCTGAATCGCGCGTGATTCCCAATGGCACACCCGTTTGCCGATTTACCCTTGCGGTGAGCCGACAATTCAAAAATGCGGATGGGTCTTCCCGGGAAGACGTGGTCTTCATCGATGTGGATAGCTTTGGACGTCAGGCGGATACAATTTCACGGTTTATGACGAAGGGCAAGCCCATTCTGGTGGAGGGTCGACTCAAATTGGACCAGTGGGAAACGCCCAATGGGGAAAAGCGCAGCAAGATACTCGTCATGTTGGAAAATTTTCAGTTCCTCAGCAGCCCACCTCCAGGAAAGGGCGGGGAAGGGGGACCTCCCAGTAATTTCCAGCAGGAGAATAATCGACGCAATCAGAGGCCGGCGGGAGGCCGCGGTCCGCGCTATGGCCAGGATGATGAGATAGACAAGGACATGGATGACGAGGACATCCTCTACTAGGAAAGGATGATAATACTATGGCAACACAGAAGATTTTACTACTGAAGCCCATTCCAAAATTGGGAAAAGAGGGCGAATGCGTGCGCGTGCGAGCGGGATATGCGCGGAATTTTCTAACGGTCTACGGATGGGCAATTCCCGTCGATCGGGCCAATGAAAATCGCATCAAATCCCTCCTGCGCAAGCGGGAGGAGCGGGAAGCGAAGGAAAAAGATGCGGCGGTTGCACTTGCGCAGCGCATCGGCGAATTGCGCATTGCGGTGGCCGTGCATACGGGGGAAAAGGGTAAGCTATTCGGATCTGTCACGGCAAAGGAAATACTCGCTGCCCTAGCCGACCAAGGCATAGCTATCGAAAAAGATGCCCTAGGCCTGGCGCATCCCATCAAGGAGTTGGGACAGCATTGCATCGATGTGAAATTGCACAGTGACGTCATTGCGAAGCTGGCCGTCGAAGTGGTCTCGGAAAATCCAGTCGTTGGATTAAAGTAAGTTTTCTCCTATCCATTGGCACGCCATGCCCGAATCCATGCGCAAAAAGAGTAGTGGAAGTAGGACGCCGCCCTACGATGAGGCGATGGAGCAGGCCCTCATTGGGTGCTGTGTGCTTGAGGGCGGACAGGAAAGCATTGCAATTTGCCTGCAAAATCGTGTCAGTTCGGACTCCTTCTATTGCCCGGCGCATCGAATTATTTTCGATGAAATACTTTCCATTTACAAAGAAGGAAAACCTCTCAATGAGCTCATCCTTGGGGAGCGGCTGGGAACCAAGGGGAAATTGGATTCTGCCGGTGGACTATCGGGACTATCCCGCATCTGCGATCGCATTGACAATTACATTCACCTTTCCTACTATGTGGAGAGGATTCGCGGCTACGAATTAGTTCGCCGGCTCATCGATGTTGCCAGGGGTATCGTGGAGCGTGCCTATGAGTCAACCATTGAAATCTCCCAGTTCCTAAGTGAGGCGGAGGAGCAAATTTATGCGGTGAGCCGCGATGTGGTGCAGCAAACGGCCAACCACATTAAGCCTTCCATCGAAAAGGCAGTGACCAACATCGAAATCGCCCGGCAGAGAAAGGGGCAAATCACAGGAATTAGCTCCGGCTTCGTGGATTTGGACAAATTGACGTCCGGATTTCACGAGATGGAGGTAATCATTGTCGCCGCAAGACCGTCCATGGGAAAGACTAGTCTTGCCCTCAACATGGCAGAAAGTGCCATTTTGCCGAAGGGAAAGCAGCGGCCGGTTCCCACGCTTTTCTTTAGTCTCGAGATGAGCGCAGACCAATTGTCCATGAGGCTCCTCTGCAGTCGCGCGGGAATTAACCTTTCCAGTTTGCGAGATGGCTACATACCAAGCGGATTGGATAAGAAGTTATCCGCTGTGGCTCAGGAATTTTGCAATGCGCCACTCTGGATCGACGAATCATCCAGCCTTAACATACTGGAAATGCGAGCCAGGGCCAGGCGCATGCACGGGCAACACAGGCTGGGGATGATCATTATCGACTACTTGCAGCTCATTTCTGGCACCGACAATCGCATATCGCGGGAGCAGCAGGTCTCGGAAATATCCCGGGGAGTTAAGGCCATGGCAAAGGAACTGCGGGTCCCCGTCGTTCTTCTAAGTCAACTCAACCGTGAGTCGGAGAGGGAAAAGCGGCAGCCGCGGCTTTCTGACCTGCGGGAATCGGGATCAATTGAGCAGGATGCGGATGTGGTTCTTCTGCTCGCCAAGCCGACGGACTACGACGACGATGCGGAAATGCAGGTTGACGGTGAGCGGGAGGATGCGCAGGAACATGCGGCCACGGAGGGTGTCGACTCCAGTGGGAAAAAGCGGGGCAAGCCGTCGGATGACCAGCGATTGGAAGTGCGCAGTGGTAATTCCATGGTTTTGCGTGAATTGATCATAGCAAAGCAGCGCAATGGGCCCGTTGGAATTGTTCCGTTAATGTTTGACAGGGCACTAACAAAATTTCAGAACTGCGACTATCGGGGGTACTATGCGTAAGATATGTAAATTATTTTTGACTGCATCCATGGCAGCGATTGTGTTTTGCGCGCCGATGTGGTCGTCGGAGGCCATCGTGCGCAGTGTGGATGTGCAAATTCGAGGCGATTCTCCCATGAATCGGGAGGCCGTTTTTTCCCACATCAAATTGAAGCCCGGCTGCGCATTTAAGCAGGAGCTCAACGACGCATCCATCCATTCCATCTATGAAACCCAATTATTTGACTACGTGGAAGTTACCACCAAGGACGATGAAAATAAGGAGCAAGTGGATGTCCTCTATGTGCTCCATTCCAAGCCTCGCATCGGAAAATTGCTATTTATTGGCAATGAAAATATCTCCGCAAAAAAATTGCGCCACGCCATAAAGGGAAAGGAGCGGCAGCCCCTAAACTTTGCTCTGGCGGAAAATGATCGCATTGCCATTGAGCAATTCTACTGCAAGCGGGGCTATGTGGATGCGGCGGTGGTTTACCGGGTAGATGCCGATGAAAATCTTGTCTATCTCATCGATGAGGGAAAAAGGTCGCCCATAGCCCGCATCTCCTTCGAGGGCAATGCAGGCATCGGGGAAAGGGAATTGCGCGGTGTAATTCAGACTCGGCGCCGGACCGTGCGGTCCATTCTAAATGGCAGCGGCTACTGCGTGCCGCAGACGATGAAGGCAGACGTGGTGAAATTAAAAAATTACTATAAGAGCCATGGCTTCCTCGACGTGGAAATCGACGAAAATAGCATCCGGCGGATTCCATCCGCTGACGGAAAGTCCGTGCAATTAATTGTTCCCGTCCGCGAAGGAGAGCGCTTTTCCGTTGGCAATGTGGAAATCGTTGGAAATTCCCTCTACGGTGACGGCGAGCTGCGGAGGCGGATCCCATTTAACCGAGGCGACTGGTTTTCGCCTGAAAAAGTTGATGCTGCGGAGGAGTCCATTCGCTATTTCTATGGCCAATCAGGCTACATGGAAACCCACGTAACCACCCAACGGCATGCAAACGTAAAAGACAATTCCATCGACATCACATTTGCGGTGCATGAGTCAGAAAAATGCAAGGTGGGACTCATTCAAATCCAGGGCAACGCGAAGACTAAGAATAGTGTTATTCTCAGGGAATTATCCATTTCTCCAGGCAGTACATTCGACTTGATTAAAATGCGCAACAGTGAAAATCGACTCAGGGAAACCCGCTACTTTACCAATGTTGTACTCACGCCGGAGTTAAATCCCACTCCTAATTTTCGAGATGTGCTCGTTTCCGTCGAGGAGGCAAATACAGGGAAATTTTATTTGGGCGGAGCCTTCAGTTCCCGGGACAACATCATTGGTTACGTGGAATTTTCCCAGTCGAATTTTGATGTGGGAAACAGAAAAATGCGCTTTCAGGGTGCCGGGCAAAAATTCCGCATGCGCTTTGAAACGGGAACCCGCTCGCAGCAGGCCGTCATTGCATTCGAAGAGCCGTGGCTATTTCAGCGGGAATTGGCATTTGGGACCAATTTTTACCAAACAAGGACGGAGTACAAAAAAACCGACCACAATTACAGCGGCGATTCCTACAATGAGCGCCACGGGGGATTTGATTGCTACCTGCGCAAAAGGATTATAGAGCTGTTAGAGGGGCGGATCTACTACACGCTGGAGCAGGTGGAAATCTACGATGTCCATCCAAATGCTTCTTTGCAACTGCACTTGGAGGCATTGAAGGGTGCCCAATGGATTTCGAAAGTGGGCATTAATTTACAGCGGGATACGCGGGACAGTCTGCTCTATCCCACCGTTGGCAATAAGGTAATTGCTGGCGTTGACTATGCGGGATTGGGAGGAGATGTGCACTACCTCAATCTTGATTTACAAATGGGACAGTGGATGCGGGTGGCAAAGGATCCGCTGCAGACCCTTGGATTTCTCGCAAAATTTGGGTCCATGAAGCCCTATAGGCAGAATTACGTCCCCTACTTTGATAGAAAGTTTTTGGGTGGAGTGCAGGACATGCGCGGCTTTGAGCTCCGCGCCGTTGGGCCGAGGGACTTGAGCGGCTCTCCCAATGGGGCAAATAGCTACGCTTATGGCTGCGCGGAGTACAGCTACAAACTTACGAATGTCTGCAGATTCATCGTATTTGCAGAGGGGGCCTACATGGGTTCCCGATTTATGAATCTGGAGAATGTATTCTACGGTGACTGTGGCGTGGAGGTGCGGCTTTTCATCATGGGCTCGCCGCTGCGGCTCATCTTCGGCTATCCGCTCTGCGGCGCGGAACCGTACCCCCATAAACTGCAATTTAATTTCACATTCGGAACCACATTTTAGGAAATACAAATGAGTATAAATACAAGTGATATTTTTCAGGTGCGCCTGAAAAAATTGGCTGAGTTGCGACAAATGGGCATAGATCCCTACCGGCAAAATTGCGTGCAAACCCATACGTCGGAGCAGGTGAGAGTATTGCTGGGAGATGGAGATTCGTGGGACGGTGAAGTTTCAATTGCCGGCCGAATTGTCACATTTCGCCGCATGGGAAAGGCTGCATTTTTAAATATTTTAGATCGCGCAGGGACGATCCAATGCTACGTGCGACGGGAAGAATTGGGCGAGGAAAGCTACGAACTCTTTGGCACCTATGACATCGGCGACATCGTCGGTGTCCGCGGGAATATTTTTCGCACATCCACCGGAGAAGTGACGGTGAGAGCATTGTCCATCATTCTCGTTTCCAAATCCTTACGCGCCCTTCCCGATAAATTTCATGGCCTCACCAATGAGGATCAAATTTACCGGCAACGCTACCTCGACCTCATCATGAACCAGGAATCGCGCCGGCGTGCATTTTTGCGCATTCGCATTTTGCGTGCCATCCGCGAATTTCTCTGGGGATTAGATTTTGTCGAAGTGGAGACTCCGATGCTGCAAAATGTGGCGGGTGGAGCCGCGGCTCGACCGTTCACCACCCACATGAATGCCCTGGACTATGATTTTTATCTGCGCATTTCTCTGGAACTCTATCTCAAGCGCATGCTCATCGGCGGCTTCGATCGTGTGTTTGAAATGGGTCGGGTTTTTCGCAACGAGGGACTGTCGCGGCGGCATAATCCGGAATTCACAATGATCGAGCTATACCAGGCCTATGCGGATCACCGTATCATGATGAAGCTTGTCCGCGACCTACTGCAGTACATTTGCAAAAATGTTCTGGGAACGACGAACATTGAACAGTCCGATGGAAAAGTCATCGAATTGGGTGGGGAATGGCGAGAGGCCACCTACAATGACCTGATTATTGAGGCAACGAAAATGCCCAATTGGTTTCAATTGACCCGCGAAGAAAAATTGGAAAAATGCAGGGAGTTTCAAGTGGAGGTGGACCCAAAGCTGGAAAACTTTGCCATCGACAATGACGTCTTCGAAAAAATGGTGGAATGTCACCTCATTCAGCCGACCTTTGTCACTCAATTGCCGAAGGAGCTTTGCCCTCTGGCAAAGTTAAATCAGCAGAATTCTCAGCTATTGGATGTTTTTGAGCTGTGCATCAATGGACAGGAAATTGCCCCTGCCTATTCGGAGCAAAATGATCCTATCGTTCAGCGGCAAATGTTTGAGGCACAGATTGGCGATGACATTCAATCATTGGATGAGGAATTTCTGCTGGCTATGGAGTACGGCATGCCGCCTGCGGGAGGAATGGGAATTGGAATTGATCGGTTGATCATTCTGTTGACCGGTGCTGCCAATATCCGTGACACCATGCTCTATCCAACGCTGCGCCCCGCGGGTTGCGAAAGGTAGCTGGCAGCGTTGGACCGTGGGCGCGGGTTGCGTATGTTTTTGAATTAAGTGAAAAATAGCTAAATTTTTACTTGACCGTGACCCATGAGCAGGTAGTATACACGCATGCTATCGTTGATTTGCGGATGGTTGCCACTTGGAGATGGCGGATATCCTACGGACTCGGAGCGTGCTACCGGTGCAAAAATGTGTGATTGCGTGGTAGCGGCTATGTCTATTTTTGCGGCAGGGGTCTTAAAAATAGCCATACTTCTCGGAGCACCGTTACCCGCATCGCTTGTATCGGCGTTGACAGTGGTGTTTCTTTTGGAATTTTTTCTGCTCATTTATCCATCGGTGGTATATGTGTACAATACATATTTAATTTTAAATTTCCGAGGTGGTGAATTTGAGATGGCTCTGGACGATATGGTAAACTTGCTGCAGTGCCGAGATCGCGCGACCCACATGCAGGAAACGATCTATCATGAATTGGAGGGCATGCGATTCGAAGATCCTGACCATCAGCAAAAGGTGAAAAATCTTTTTTTCAACTGGATAAAAAGGGCGTTTCAGTCCGATCAATTTGCGGATGCGCTAAATGATTCGGAGCTATTGCGTGAAAAATTATCCAAGTGCATAGGCGCCATGATAAACATTTTACAAACCAATGAAAGATCCGACTTTGATGGAAGGTATCAACGCGTAGAAGGTGCATTGACCGAAGCGTTGGAGTACTTTGATAGTTGCGGTGATGCGGGCAGCGTTGGCATCATT
The DNA here is from genome assembly GCA_031268315.1 of Puniceicoccales bacterium. Lineage (GTDB taxonomy): Bacteria > Verrucomicrobiota > Verrucomicrobiia > Opitutales > JAIRLM01 > JAIRXK01. The sequence goes on from JAIRXK010000011.1 coordinate 32,103, forward strand.
AAAATGTGGTCAAAGATACAGTTGATGGCGTGTGACTCATTCGAAGGTGCCTATCAAACAATAATTGATATGTTCATAGATGCTTTCCTAGATGATAGAGTATTAAATTTTCATTCGAGGAATGAAGTAGTCGAAGCTAAACGCGAATTGGCCTTTGTTTTTGGTCATCTAAATGTGTGCAAAATCCCAAAGGGAAACGTTGTTTATCCTCTGATAGCAATTCGCATGCTGCAAGAATTAGTGGTGGCAAATGGGTGGGATCCCTCAACTTTTGAAATCAATAATGATATAAGATATCGCTTAAGTATGATTTTTCATATGCAGTTGGCCCGCACTGGAACTACAAATTATATATCCGATAGGGATATAGCAAAAATAGTCGAGGGAGTGGCGTGTGCCATTTGTGAATTTAGCAAGGTATATAATGGTGATGACATTTCTGAATATATAAAAAATAATCCAATTATCTATGAGTACTTTAAAAATGAGGTTCTCTCAGTAAAATTCGGTGAATTTCCAAAGGAAGCAAAGGAGAAACTTCCGGAATCCGTGCAAAATCTTAGCTTTTTTGACAAGCTAACGATGAACAATTTGCTCGAAATTTTGTCCGAAGTAGGCGTAGGATGTGACCTGAATGAAATTCAAAATAAGCTAAAAATCAGCGATGCTCAGTTGGAGGAATTGAAAAAAATTGGAGGGGATGATGAGTTTATTCGGATGAATATGGATGCTATAGCTCAAATAGGGACGAGCTATTTGGCGAAGCGATTTTCAGAAATTCACCAATCAAAGAGGGTCGATGCAATCACCGTTGAGAATTAATTTCAATTTAATTCCGATCGCATAATGCAAAATCCGAGATTCATTGTCAGTATTTCAATGGCGATTGCCCAAACGCGAAAACGTGAAAAATCTTCTCCCACTGAATTTTTCAGTTTTTGATTAAAATTTTCGATGGCTGGCAAGTTTTTAATTTTCATCTTTCATGTTCTGCATTTTCATATTTTTCCGCTGCGCCGCTACAAACCTTAAATTCTTCTGAATTAGGCAATTAGTTTCTCTTGCGCTATGTAATCGCTGTCTCCAACGGCGTTTCCGGTGCAATGGTCGGAGGTTAGTCCTGCTTCAATTAGCCTATTATTTTGGTAACTACTTTTTCGATGGCTTTTAATTGCACCTCGAGGCTTGCATCTATGATGCCGACGTCGGTGAGTAGAACGCAGGAATTTTTTTCCAATCGCCCATCGGCAATTACTTCAAATTCCATGCTCGTGTTGGCATTTTTTAAAATTTTTTCCATGCTCACGCGAGTCGACGGTGCCTGTTCCGAACTGACTCTCAATGTCACTTGATGCTGCTTTTGAAATGGCGCCAATGCGGTGGAGACGATTTTTTCCATGAGAGTAACATCTTCCATTTCGCCCAATATGCGTCTGATGGAGCGCATGACAATGTGCATGATGCTTTCCTTGAATCCGGAAAATTCCTTCGCATTATTTTTTGAAATTTCCAGCAGTCGCTCGCAAATTTCCTGCTTGCCGCTTTCCAAGCCTTCGCTGTGTCCCTTTGCTCTAGTTTCTTCGAGGGCTTTATCGGCACCATCGGTAATCTGCTTTGCCTTTGCCTGGGCATCGGCGATGATCTTTTCTCCATCATCCGTTGCTTTGGAAACAATTTCCTTTGCCATTGTCTCCGCTTCTGCTATGAGTTCTAAGGAGCCCCTGAGAGCAAGGAATTCATCGCCCCGGAGGATAGAGCTTCCGGCTGTGAATTTTTCTTTTTTTTCATTGTCGACTACTAGCATAATTGTTTCTACCTTTCTTGGCAATAGCGCTGCCAAATGCGCTGGGAAAATTTCCATATGGAATCAATGTGCGCACATTCCACGGCTGGGAATCGCCACTCTTCTTGGGGATCAAATTTGAGCAAAAAGCGTTTTTTCATCGTCTGGGGAATGTCGCTTAGGCAGGCCGCCACGCAAAATTTCCCACCATTAATGATTTTTTCCGTGAGGCATTTTCCCCGTACTCCCTCACAGGAAAATGGAAGTCCATGCGGATTAAAAAAAATGGCCTTTTTCAGTGAAAATTGATAAACATCACTCCCGATTACTTCCATGAGCCTGTGGCGGTCGGCCCGAAGAACGGTGCGGCGGATTTCATCGGCAAATATGGCTGCCCCCACATATTTGATAAAGAGATGAATATTTTTTGGTCGCGAATAGACCAATTGCTGCCGCGGAAGGAGCAATTCCGTGGCCATGGAGTTTCCCAATTTCAGCTCGTTGAGCAGATATTGATTGAGCATGTCCCACGCCCCTTGAGATTTGGAAATGATAGCCAAGGCATTCTCGTCTGGCATTAATAATTTTAATCGCAGGTGATGGATGTAGCGCAGCGGTTCATAGAGGAACTGCACTAGGGGCAGCGCATCATTCGGCTGTGACCGAATGAGCAAAGAAAAATCTGCCCGCCCTTCGACCATTATTCCTGTTCCTCATCGGAAGGTTCGCCCTCAGAGTTCTTTTTTTCTTTGCCATCGCCTTCCGCTTCTTCGCTGTCCTTTTTTGCGCCGTCTTTGCCGACTCTACGCTCCTTTTCCTCCCGCTTGATGGTCATGTAGTCATAGAGAACCTTGGCTCCAACGAAGGATAGTAGTGCAACGGCTAGGATAATGATGAGAATGAATAGCAAAAATATCCAGAGCGATGAGCTGGTCAGATGAATGCCGAGAATGTTGATTAATTTCGTCTCCTGGAATATGTCATCGTTGATGGCCGGTGCGGTGAATAGGGCCACGGAAACTTTATCGTAGGTTAATCCTTCGATGCTATTGGTGACCAAATGCTTAACATCGCGGATGGAGTCTTCGATATTCACCCCTTGCCGGTAGAGTATGAACACACTTGCCGAAGATGGTGTCACCGATTCGGTAAAGGCATTGGTCGTGGGCAGGACGATGTTGACGCGGGAGGTCACCACCCCGTGGATATGGCTGATGGTTTCGGCTATATTTTCGGAAATGGCATACATGTAACGGGCTCTCTCCTCCGTGGGTGACGAAACAAGCCCGGATTTTTGAAACACCTTCCCCATGGTCACAAATTCATCCCTGGGATAGCCATAGGTGTTAAGCACTTCAACGGCATTGGAAAAATCTTTATTTCCGACGAGAACGGTCCACATATTTTCAGCGCCCGCCAATTTGGCCACCTCCATCCTATGCGTGCGCAACAGGGAGATCATCTCATTGGCCTGTCGCTCGGAGACGTTGGAATAAAGCGCTGACTTTCCGCAGCCAGCCGCTAGAAGGACGGTCCCACACAATAAAATCGATCGTAGAGTTTTCCATATTTTCATAAAAATTTCCTACCCTTGGTTGCGGTACAGCGTCTGAATGCCCTGGGAAACTTTGTCTGCCGTTTTTGCAGACATGTCATTCATGTAAGAAAACTGTAAAAGTTGATATTGCACCATAAATAACTCCGACATGGACACATCTCCCTTTGAGACCACCTGCCCAATGTTTGCCACGAGGGCCTCAAATTTTTCGCGGAATTCGGCGAGCGGCGCAATCATTTTATCATAGATATTTTCACTATTTTTCGTCTTAGCGCTTTTCTCAGCCGATTGCATCGGGTCTGCCGCCAAACCTTCTACCCCATTAAATGCGGTGAGAAAGTGATTCACATCCCCCACATTGATGCTGCCAAATTGTGCGCCATTAACGTCCTTTTCTATGTCCATTGCTATTGGATTTACAGTTGCCATTTTATTTTCCCCATCTTTCTATGATAAGCGTCCGATTTTTTTTCGTAAATATTTAAAGTCTTCTGTTTTAAGTTGTTCCGCAAGTGCCACCGCCTGTGGATCAGATCCGTCCTCAATGACTTCGTCGATTAGAGAATCACTTTCATTTACTTCGCCGGAAATGCGAAATATCATTGCAAGAATGGCCTTTGTCAGTTGATTCTTGGGATTAATCACCGCAGCTCGTTTTGTCAAAATTTCGCGGGCTTCACTGAGTTTGCCCGCATTGGCATGGGCATAAGCCAAGCCAATCAGCGGCAATTCGCTATTGGGACGAACGGCGGCGATGCCGGCAAAGATGCATATGCCCAGGGATGGGCTTCCACGATTGCATGCCATAAATCCAAGTTGCATCAACGTTTGCAATATGGAAGAGGGTATATTTGCAAATTCCTCAGGAATGCAAACTTCGCACTGTTCGTTGTCGTTCATTTTGGACTAGCGAATATTTTGTGTTACTTTATTGAGCGCATCACCGACCGCGCGCAATATACCCGTTGCCATGCCGGAGATGATACCCATGGTTTGAACCATGGCCTGCATCTTCAGCAAAACACCTTGGTCGACTGTACTTCCACTTTGGCTGATTTCATCAACCGTCTTATTGACGTCCTCCTCCTGCGCCTTGACCACCGCTACCAAGTACTTATAGAGCGCATCCAATGTCTTCGTTGTTCCATGCGCGCTTTCAATAAACAAATTTGACGTGTTAATTCCGGTATTCTCTTCAGGCATAAATCCTCCTTATTTTCATTTCCATGCCACAGACATTTCTATCCGCGGAAATTCCTAATTAATCTTATTCCACATTCCAGAGATTTCTGGAAACAACTGAAGGCCTGAAATTTCTTCGAATCAAGACCGCCACGCAATAGACGTTGCACATCTCCAAGCATTGACACCAAATCATCGCAGATTCTATGGCGCTTTTCATAGTCCTTCAGATCACCTTCAATTGGGAACATTGATGGTAATTTTTCATTTCTCAAGCCCTTTTTTTCGTAATTCATCGTAGGGCCTCCAAGCGCAGCGAAAGCTGATTGCCATCGCGGCTGAATTTTAATCCACTGGAGGAGATGCTGTCAATGCGCCATCCGCTGGATAAAAACGAGCCCTCGAAGTACTTGCGTCCATCCTGGGTCGTTATCCAACTGAGCCCCATGGATCCGATGGTGATGGCTTGGATGGGTTGCGCGAAGAATGCAATTCCCGCCGGATCAGACTGCGCCGACAGCGACCGCACGTCGAATTCTACGGGTATGACATCTCCGAATTTGCGGATAATATTTTCCGCCGCATTGCGCCACTTTTCCGCCTGCAATGCGCTCACCGAGCCGCGAAAAATGATGCGATTTGGCTCCTGCTGCACAGTAATTTGCTGTCGGAGTCCGAATTCATCCAAGGAGCTAACGGCAAGCACACCAGCTGCTTCGGATGTCATGACGTCGACCTGGGCCTTCTTTACGCCGGGAATTCCCTGGGATAAGCGATTGCGAATTTTCTGCAAATTTTCCGACTCATACATATACCCGCGGATGGAATATATTCCCGGTTTGACGGAAATAACAGCCAAAGAGGTTCCCACATCGCCGATGGTATCTTCGATGGCGCGAATAATTTTTTCATCACTGCGGACGGAAAATCGCAGGCCCGAATAGAGGGACGAGAGGCGCTCTTTGAGATTGCGCAATTCCTGATTGGTCGGCACATAGCCTTCCACAATGATGCGTCCATCCTCCAGCCGCACATCCACCGACGAATCATACTCCATGTCGGCGATTTCCGCCCGCACAAAGCGCTCCACATCCATTGGCCGCAGCTGCTTCTTCTGCGGAAGTGCCGCCAGCAGCGCAATGCCAACGAACAGCACGGCTACGCCGCAGAAGAGAACGCGCCGTAATTTGCGGCGGTGGCTTCGCTTTTTATCGGCGGTAATTTCGTTGGCAGCGGTGCTGTCAACGGCGACGATTTCCGCATTCTGCATCACCTCCACCGGCGTTTCATCGCTTATCTTTTCGATGGTCGGCGCATCCCCGGCGGTGAGTTCGGGCCAAATTTCGCCGCTTGGCCCGGCAACAATCTGCGTTGTTCCGACGGTCACGAATTGAAATGGCTGCACGTCTACCTGCTCTTCGCGCACCCACTTTCCACCGAGAAACACTCTTCCACCCAGCGGCTTAAGCAGGAGGGCGCCGTTGGAAAATTGAAACATCATGTGCCGAGGTGCAACCAGTGCATCCTCCAAAATCAGATCGCAGCCTTCATCGCTTCCGATGGTGATCTGCTGATCATGCTCATCCAATTCCACTTCGGCACCTGAGTGAGGTCCCGAGAGGAATCGCAAGAGGAAGGCGCGCTTATTGGCGGCCCCATTACTGGTCTGAGAACCATTCATTATGGGGAATTTAAGTTTCTATAAGGCTCGTGTCAACAAGGAATAATATTTTTTTATACTATTTTTTTTATTTCGGCTTGCCGCCGGGTAAAAGTTTGCCATGTCTTCCACCTATGGCGACAAAAAAGGAGCAGATCATTGTTCTCGGGAGTGGCTGCGCGGGGCTAGCGGCGGCCATCTACGCTTCCCGTGGAAATCTCAACCCGCTGGTAATTGAAGGAAATCGGCGGGGTGGACAGCTCATCACCACGGAAGAAATCGAAAATTTTCCGGGATTTCCCGACGGAATTGGCGGCTATGAGCTGGTGGAGCGCATGCGGAGCCAGGCGGAAAAATTTGGAGCGCGGTTTTCCAACGACCACATTCTGTCCATGGCCTGCGCTGCTGGGGAGATTTCGCTCCGCGGCTCATCGGCGGTCAACTATGCAACGGAGGCACTCATCATCGCCACGGGAACGGATTCCAAGTGCCTGGAGATTCCCGGGGAAGTCGAGTACGGTGGAGGGAAGGGCGTGAGCGTCTGCGCCACCTGCGATGGTCCATTTTTCAGAGGAAAAGAGGTTGCGGTTATCGGCGGCGGCGATACGGCCCTCGGAGAGGCGCTCTTTCTCTCTCGAATTTGTAAAAAAGTTTACCTCATTCACCGCCGCGATTCCTTTCGCGGATCAAAAATCATGGACCATCGCGTGCGCAGCAATGCTGCCATATCCATTCTCCTCAGCGCGGTGGTGGAGGAAATTCTCGGCAACGGCGCTGGAGTAACCGGCATTCGTTTGCGCAATGTTGGCACGGAGGAGAGGAAAATTTTGCCCTGCTCTGGAGTATTCATTGCCGCCGGCCATGCGCCAAATTCCTCCTTTGCCGCTGGAATTTTGCCGCTGGACAGCAACGGATATTTTGTGGCCTCCGACGAGGATCCCGCCGCCGCCACTTTTCCAGGAATTTTCCTTGCCGGCGACTGTGCGGATCCCGCCTATCAGCAGGCAGTCATTGCAGCTGGGACGGGAGCAAGGGCCGCCATCGCCGCCGAACGGTGGCTCAGCGGCAAATCATAGAATTTCAGGTAAAATCATGCAAAAAAAATCGTCTCTTTTCATTTTCCTACTTATTGTGACCGCCTTTGCATTTGGCGGAATGCTTCCCCTTAGCTTGCAGCGGGGATTTTTAGCTCTCAGTTTGAGCCTCAAATCTGTCCTGCTATTTTTTCTGCCCATTCTCATATTTTCACTGCTCTTTTGCACCTTCCAAAGGCTTGGCCGCAGTGCATCGGGCATGCTATTTTCGGCAATTTTTTTCGTTTGCTGCTCTAATTTTTTGGCAACATTCCTTAGCCACTATGTTGGCGAATTTGTCCATTCGATGAATTTGGAAATGATCCAGCCGGCCACTGGCTGCGAATTGACCCCACTTTTCATCCTGCAGCTTCCCAGACTTATTTCCACAATTTATGCCTTGGTTGCGGGCATCGGTTGCGGCCTAGTTGTGCCGTGGCTATTTCCGACGCTTTCGCAGCGCATGGGAGTGGCATTGGACGCTGTCGTGGTTCAGCTTTTGCGGTGGATCGCACCCATCATTCCGCCATTTTTGTTCGGATTTTTGATAAAAATGCGCCACGATGGCATGCTGATGTCCCTGCTGCGCAACTATGCACCCGTCGTTGCCATCCTGTGTCTTAGCCTTACCGTCTATCTCACCCTATTTTATTTTACCGCCTGCGGATTTCGTCCCAGAAAAGTAATTCACTGCCTTCGAAATATGATTCCGGCCGTCATCTGCGCCTTCAGCAGCATGTCCAGCGCAGCAGCCATGCCCTACACGCTGGCCGCCGTTGAGAAAAATACCACCCATAAATTCCTTGGCCGCTCCATCGTGTCCATGACGACCAATATTCATCTCATCGGCGACTGCATTAGCATTCCCATTCTCATCTATGCAATTCTTGGAAGCCACGGAATTGCCATGCCCTCCATGGCGCTCTATTGCATTTTTGCCGTTCAATTTGTCCTCGCAAAGTTTTCCGTTGCTGCCATTCCGGGCGGTGGCATCATGGTCATGCTCCCCATCATCGAGCGCGTTTTTGCATTCGACGAAATGATGGCATCCCTTATTTTTTCACTGTACATCCTCCTCGATCCACTTTGCACGGCGGCAAATGTGCTGGGAAATGGCGCCTTTGCCCAACTCATGGATGCGATTGTCCCGCGGCGGACTGGGAAGCATGGAGTATAAGTGCACAGTGAAGCTGCGAAATGAATGAAAAATTTTTCGGGAAACAAGTGGTTGATTATCGGCAATGGTGAAGCAAAATTTTCCAGCCGCGAATCGCTTTTGCAGTGGATGGATGGGCGCAATTCCATCGCATTGGATGGTGCGGCCCATTTACTTGAAAAATTATCCATCGCCACAAATGCGCTACTGGGTGACTTTGATTCCATTGGCCGGGAAACGCTTCACCGATGGCGCGCCGCCGGCGTTCCGTGTATTTGCCGGGGAAGCCTGGAAAGTACGGACATGGAGAAGGCGTTGCAATTCGCCATCGACCATGGCGCAGGAGACATCTGCATCATCCACGGCCTCGGTGGGCGCATGGATCACGCCATGGCCAATGTTTTTTTCCTTAAAAAATATGCGCGGCGCGGTATTCGCATTGTCCTATGGGACAGCGGGCAATGCGTGGAATATTTTTCCAACGAAAGATCCATCATCTGCGGTCACGCCGGCGGCCACTGCGGCTTCTTTGGCTTGCCCAATGCCCGCATTACATCCCGTGGACTGAGGTACGAAATGAAAAATTTTCTCCTCGATATCGGGTCTGCGGAAAGTGTAGCCAACCAATTTCTCGGCGGCAGCGCTGAAATTTTTGTGCAGGGCGCATGCATCGGCACCTACGAAGTGTCAACGCCGTAGAAATTTCGGTGGACATTATCCACTGGCCAGGCCTTTCGAATCCGGCGCAATTATTTTCTGCAATTCATCCGTGCCCATTTCCAGCGCATTGGACAGGCTGCGGCATTCGAAATACCGCTTTGCATAGAAGGCGGTGGCCGCTCCCAGTGGAATGATGGGAATGAATGGAATTGCACTGCCTGCGGCGCCGCAGATGGCCACAAGGGGGACGGCGATTGAGGGAATCAGAAGAGTGGCCAGGGCGACGACTAAGCTCAAAATTGCGAGCGCTCCAAAAATAATCATTTGCACCTTTCCCGATTTTATTTCTTCCAGACATTTTATCGCCGTTGCAGAGTCCTTTTTCGAATCAAATTTTTCATCGAGATATTTTTTTGTTGGAGCGGGTAAGTCATTTATAGTGCGCAATATAAACAGCGACTTTTGCCAATCATTTTGGTGACTTGGATCATTCCATCTTTCCTGGCCAAGGACCGTCTGCTTGAGTTCCTCTATGCGGGCGCTGCCCACTGCGATGAGGCTATTTTTCTTGTCATTGTCTTTGGCAATTTGATAGAGCTGTTCGAGGGATAAATAATTTCCCAATGGCGATAGTTCGCAATTATCTTTAAGATATTTTGCAAGGCATGCCATTCGCTTGCTTTCGGCGGGAAAGAAATTTCTCAAGCTTTCCGCATTTGTTTCAAAGATGCACTCATGAACTTTTCCACAGACATCCACGGCTATTTGGCTGGCACTTTGCAAAGGAAGATTATCTTCCCAACTGCTAAAGACAGCCTCGCTGACGAGGGAAAAATTCGCATGGCTCTTTTCATTGCAGAGGAGTTTTAAGTGGCCAAGTTTCATTTTTTTGAGAATCGTATCATTGCCTTGGTTGAATAATCTGGTCAGTAGTTGTCCACCGGTGGTGCAAAAATTTAATAGCGAATCGATACTTGCGCCGTCTTGTAAATTGGCAATTTGCGAATTCACCGTATCGGAGCTGTAACTATCTATTTGATTTGCTTTTTGCATGATAAGCTTTGTAAATTGCTGGTCTGAAATCCGGCGATTCTTTCTAAAAAATACCTCCGATAATTCTAAAATTTCTATTTGATTAATTCTTTCTTGTGGAATTTCTTTAATTAAATTATCGATGCGATCTAAATTGTTAATTTTCTCGCATAGTGTAGTGTCATCAAGTAGGTATATCAAGCTGATAATTTGTTTATTTAAGATCACAGTAATTGCGGCATTGTCTAATTGATTGCTTTTGTCCAGTATTGAATCTCTCCCGTAAATTTTTTCTATGGCTGCCTTGTCCAAGGCTTGTGCATTGGCGGGTTTTGTAAAAAAGTCAACGAAATCGCTGCGCAGAAATGCAAGATCTGCCTTTTCATCGCCAAGGACGGCTTCGGCCATCGCTGTGTCATCGGAATTTTGAAGTATTTTATAGCTATTAGGGTATGCTTCACTAAGGGCTTTCAATGACCACTGTGTATCTTGAGTATTACTATTATTAATAAATAATTCCACCATTCTTTTCTCTGCAATAACTCTATTTTCATTACTGAAATACAACTTTGCACTTTCATCCAAGAGTAAATTGATGGCATTTGGATTTTCCAAAGCGGATAATTTACTTTCACCTTCGAGATATTTCACCAGGAATTTCATTCGATTGCTTGTGACGGGAAAGAAATTTCCTAAATCTTGCGAATTTGATCCAAGGACGCACTCGTAGATTTTTCCACAGACATTCACGGATGTTAAGGCTTCATCTTGCGAAGAAAAATTATCATCCCAGCTGTCAAAGACAGTTGCGGTAACGAGGGAAAAATCCGCGCCGCTTCCTTCATTGCAGAGAAGTTTTAAGTGATTAATTCTCATTTTTTTGCGAATCGCGTCATTGCCTTGTTCAAATAGCATCATTAACAGTGAATTATTGCTGTAGGATTTTTCAATGACCCAATCTGGGAGATGCAGTAATGTGTCGGAATTTAATGTCATAATTTGGTTTTGTTGAAATTGACTAAGTACGGATTCGAAATTAGTATCTGTTACATGAGTAAAGTATGCTATTAGGAGCCCTCTGCCATTTTCTCCCCAATTGAAACGATCGCAATTGAGATTTGCACCGAATTGATTTGGCTGTAGTTTAGCCAAGTGTCGGCTATCATTTAGGTCTTTATTGAGCTCAATCAGCTGATTTGTTGTTAGTTTGTTTGCGATCATTTCAAATCCGTCATCATTTAATTTGTCCGTTGGAATGCTTTGAATTTCGGTGTCGTTGAGGCGGGATGCAATGTCGATTTTATGATTTACAATTTCCAAAAGTTCATCAGCATTCCAAAAATGATCTAAATTAAGTTTTTGCTCATTGAACATTGCCACAGTAAGTTTTATGTTATTTGACTTCAGGAGAAATGTTTTACTTATTTTTTTGAATAGGCCGTTAATTGTGGAGATAGTAACATTATCTGTAGTATTTTCCATCGCCAGAATGCAATTTTGCAGTGCATTGCGCAGTTGATCGTTTAGATATTCTCCTGCGGCAGCGACGTAGATGGAATTGCCCATAAATTTTGCAAATTTAGAAACGTCAGTGGGTATATTTTTCGAAAATGCGGTCAGCATGAATTTCAAAATTTCTGTTTTCATATTGGTGTCCGTGGACACCTCGTAGATAAAATCCCAAATCCAATTTTCCGCAATGAAATTTTCGCTTTTTAGCATAGATTCCACAAAAAAATTTGTCACATTTTTTGGTTGATCCATAAATAGATTTTTGATTTCACCCTGTAACGTAGTATGTTCGTCCTGTTCATTAAGTAGCTGCGCCACTTTCGTACTAATAAATTCTTTGCATAGTTCGAATGTTTTGGTGTCATTGGAAAGTCTCGCCAGATGGTCATGATTAATTTTCCCAAATATTTCAATTTTTAGCGACGGACCGTATTCTTTATTTTCTATGTTTCTTATAAATATCTCATCCGGAAAATTAATTATTTTATCTATTCCAATCTTTTGTTCACATATGAATAATTTGCAAATAAGCTCATCGCTTCTAACTTCTTCGATGCGAGTGTCGTCTAATGTTTCCTTTTCATAGAGTTTCGTTGTGAGTAACTGTTGATCGGTAAGATTATTAATGTTTATTACAAAGTTGCCTTCAGTATTTTTTATTCCGTAGAGTCCTAATACGACATTATCCTTCAAGTACTCCTCCCGTAATTTGCTCCGGGAGCCATTGCTTAGTTTCTTGGCAATTTTTTTCTGCTCATCGATGCCGAAGTTGTGGCAGTTTTCGAAATCAAATTTGCTGCTGATTTTCATCAGTAGTTCCTCATTGTCGACATTGATATGGCTAATGATTGCAATTAAAATATTTTCATTTGCTGTATCTATGAGATTTCCCAGCTTGGCAATTTGCGATGCAGCAAGTTTCATTATCGGTTGATTCTGAATGAGAATTTTAGCGATTTCTTCGCTAGCGATTTCACGAATCCAATCGGTTTGCTTTTGACAAGTATTGTCTTCAGATGCAAACTTATCCAATAAATTTAGTGTTGCAGATTGGTTGGTTTGAATGATTTTTTTGTACTGAAAAATATTTCTTATAAAGACTGTTGGAATATTTGTCTGATCTTTGGCATGGGTGAGAAGTTTAGTGAAAAATATTTCTTTTTCAATCTCATTGGTGCCAGCAGTGATGGCCGATAAAAAAAAGCTAATTCATTGCTAGGGAGTGATTGAAAAAAATTAAAAGTAGCTGCATAAAAGTCTTGGATTATTTCCGTATCATTTGCTTTTTTTTCGGAAAAGGGCTTTAAGTATTTTGCAGCGTAAAACAGCACAAATCCTTTGCCTATGGAAAGAATCTCCATTCTGCTTTCATGGTTACATTTTTCCGTTTCAAAATACGAACTGAAGAATATCTGATAAAACTTAGAAATGGGACAGAAGTCTTCAGCGGCGTTTATTTGGGAAAAGCTGCCGTAGCCGGAGAAACTAAAACTGCCAATATTGAATTCAGCTATCGCCTTCCATAAATCTGTAAGAGTAATTTCTTTAACCCGCTCATCACTTAGATATTTATAATAGTAGAGGGCACAGGTTAATTGCTGATCATTTAAACGGTTGATGTTTAGTATAGAATTTAGCACAGCGAAGTCGAAAATAGGCGTAAGTTCGTATGAATTTCCCGCATAAAGCAAGTTGACAAAATCATTAAAATTAATCTTTTGTATTTTTCTCATCACATAGCGTGCTTTTTCGTTTCCGTAACCATCTTTGTTTTCGACCCAATTCTCCAAAGATTGTCGTATTATTTGACGGTCCATATATGGGTATGCGAGATCAAATAGAACAGTTTTCCCGGGAACTAAGAAATTTGTTGCGTACTCGCAATAGCGAAATGCCACCTCAATGTTGATTTTTTTCGCAAGATTTTCCATGAATCGTGCGGCGATGTCGGGAATGCTAAATATGATGGCAGTTGCTTCAGGGGATATTTTCGCTACGGATGGGTCTTCCAGTGCGGTAAGCAAAATTTCAAAAAAATTCCTTACTACATTGAGATCAAATTGGTTGTCAGACATTTTAAGCCTGAGCACTTCTATAGATTGAATGACCATCGTATCAATGATGCTAATCATTAATTCTTTATTTTCACTATTGCTGCTTCCCATAAAGTTTACCAGACAGTCGAATTGTTTTTTCGTGCAATTGGCGATAAATTCACATGGGTTTTTACTTAAAAGGGCGAAGAGTTTTTCCCATGGAGTATTTTTAGGAATTTCCGGTTGGGCATTTATTAAATTTGAATAGTTCCAGTAAAGGGTTAAATAGTCCCTTAATTTATAGACAAGGCCAATGTGCTTGAATTGGTTGATGGTAGTCGTATCCGGAAAAATGAGACCATAAGCATCAATGCTATCGGTTTCACAATTTTTAAGAATATGTAGATATTGTTTTTCAACTAGCACGTCGCGAATAGGCTGATGCTGATACACTAAACCAACGGCTTCTTGTGCGGGAACAAAAGGTTTTTTATTGCCTATAATATTTGCAATTCCCTTTGCAATTGCATCGCCTAGGGAGCATTCCTTCATCTTTTCAAGAATCCACTGAAGTTTTTTAGGTTCAATTTTTTCATCGGAACGCAACACATTTTCCTCCGCAAGGGAGCATTGAGAGAGTGCAAAATAGAGCATTTCGCGGCGCTTTGTTCCCTGCGGGAATGCGCTATCAAGTTCTTCAAATTCGCACAGATTAAATAGTCGAAGTATGAGCCACGAAAATGCATTCCAATATTTTTTGTCATTGAAAACGTTTTTGTCCTCCCACTCCGCAATGGGGAATTTGTCAATATTTTCCTTTGTAATTAATATGTAATTACATTCCATTAATGCATTGCAGTCAATGCAATTTTTCTCATTTTGAGTTTGGCGTAGGCCTGCAAAAGTTTTCTCAAAACTCACAGTGTCGTTTGCGTCTTTGAGATGCCAACACATGTATGCGGCGAAGGATAGTGGATGGGTTGCGCTTTGGAGTGGATCAAAAGCTGCTTCCCTGCCGTCGGCAAATAAATCCTTCAGCACATATAGAATAATTCTCCAGGCATTTTCGCTTGCAGTTAGGCCGACTTTTACGGCATTTTCTTTGGCGCTGTCACCATCTATTTTCTTCTCCTCTGCTTTCTCTTCGTTCGTTTTTCCCTCTGTTTTCTCTTCGTCTACGTCAGGCATAGACCAATGTCGAATGGAGCAATCGATGCTACTTTCCTTATTGAGATAGCTGTGTTCACGTATGATATTCCATAGGACGTATTCGCTGATGGCGGTAAGAATCCTTGATTTTTCATCATCGCTATTTCCCACTATTATTCGCACGATTTGATCCTCAAGCGTGATTGCAAATTTGCGAAAATCCTCCGATTCAAAATCAATGCCTGCTACGGCATAGTCGGCGTAAACTTTGGCAATTTCGGCGGAATATACGTATGTATTACTTGGATTTTCATACAGATTGGCGGCAAAATTTCTAAAAACCTCGCTCGGCGTGGAGGATTCGCTTACTCCTAGGCGTGCATGATACAGCCGTAGCGCTTCATCAACTAATAAATTTTTATCTAAAATTGAATTGGTATAAATGCGGAGAAAATATGATTCTACTTCATTGGTATTGAATGCGAAATGTGCCGCTGAAGTTGCTAAAAATAGGTGAATATGCTTGCGTATTTCCGAGCCATAGAAATCCACTTTGAATTCATTATTTTCCATGCGGAGCAAGTTGAAAAGTGAAATTGTAGTGGTTTCGCTATTGGGACTAATGAGTTGCCCTATTTCTCCGCACATAAAGGAATTCATCCACTGCGCTCGTTGTTCGATGAAAGTGCTAACATGGGGAGGAAGTTCCGTCTGCGTATCAGCGTCATTCCAGTTTCCAATGCGGATGTCGAGTGAATTTTGGCCGCAACCCATGAGCAAGCAATTGGTCAGGAATTTTTTTTGGACGGCTTGCTTGAAATTTCCTACCTGGCTTGTGGGGATGAATATGACTTTCACGCGATTGTCGCGTATTCCATTTGTCGCATAGCCGGGCATCGCCGATATTTTTTCCGGAGCATCTTTTTCTCCGGAGGGATTTTCTTCCTTTGCCTTCTTCTCTTCCTCTTTTTCTCCTTCATTGGTGACTTTGCTTTCCTCTTCAACGCCTGGAAGCTTTTTGTCTATATCATAGTATTCTACATCGTCTGAAGGCGCTGGATCCCACACAATCAGCATCGCTTCCGGTCTGCCGCAGATGAAATCAAAAAATGAAACTTCGTTTTTCGTCACATGGAAACATTCATCTAAAAAATAAAAATCCGAAAAAAAGTTTAGCTCAAAAAGATTTTTAAAATTCAGGAGAGTATCCAAGCTATTTTTCCATTCGTTTCGTTCTTCTTTTTTTTCTTTTTCTTTTTCTTCTTCTTCTTCTCCTTCTTTTTTTTCTTTCTCTTTAATTGTACATTTAATTATCCTTGCGCATGTTTCCTGGATGTTTCCCATATTTTTTGCCAGAGTAGTTATCTGGGAATGAAAGATGGGCTCATTGGAGGTGTTTGCATCCCCATCCAATGGACTAGACTTCTGGCTATCGGGTGGCTTTTCCCTTTTTTTGGAAGGTACATTGAAGAAAAATTTGTAGGCATCCGTTTGAGTGATTGGTAGGTCAAATGTTAAACTATCGGGTGATAGTTCATCCACGCTTACCTTTGATATTAATTGGAGCAATTTGAGAATTTCATTTGTCTTTCCTTCAACGATGCGTGTTTCCATTTGCAGTGAATTTTGAATGTCTTTCGCCACTTCGATATTTTTTTCCGCATCCTTCTCAATTTGCTTTTGTGCGTCATCGTCATGCTCCATGTCAATGGCGACCTGCCTTTCTCCACTGCCAATATTGCCGCCATCATTTTTTTCAAAGGCTAGTACTTGGTGGTTATTTTTAATGCGTCCGAGGTATCGCTCTCCCTCATTTTTAATTTGATTGATGCCTGCTACTAAATTTAAGTCCTTGAATTGTGGATAATTCCCATCAAACGCCGTAAGTTTTTCGGTTAACTGAGCAATTACTTTTTCGAAATTTTCCCTGCACCTTTCAACGACATTGATAAGGGTACGATTTGTTTCCCACTGTAAAATGGAGAAATTTTCATTTACCATGATGAATTGTGCCGTTTCTTTGACAAATTCGGAGATGGCGGTGGAGATTTCTTTCTTTTTTCCACCATTATTTTCCCGAATGAGTAGGTCGCACATTTCTTTATACTTTGATTCGAGGTATGATACAATTATGTGCCGATTATGTAGCTCGACAAATTGGATGCATTGATTTGTTATATCTTTGTCAGTATTTGCGATGATAATCTTCATTAGTGCATCAAAATTTTCATTTTGGTTTTCCGCTTTACTCTTCGCGTAATTCTTTAGAGAGTCTGGTTCGATATCTGCTATATCTTCGGGTTGATCGGCGTATATATTTTCACTGCTATTCTGATCTTCGGGGGCGTCTTTGATGGTCGCATCCTCGCTGGTCACAATGTCCACCGTTTGACAATCTAGCAAAAGATATTTTCTCAGTCGCATTATAGCTTGCGTGAACGACGAAAAGTCTATTTTTCTTTTGTTAACGATCAGCACTCCCTTGGCGTTGTTGGCCTTTTTTACGTCAAGTCCCGTGCAGCGTGCGGCATCTAGATAGTCAAAAATGATTGCATCTGCAGGTATATCACTGCTTGATCTGATTACTTTTCGCCGTATTTGCGGTGCGTGTTTGGGATTTTTGTTCCTATTGCTTTCGTCATTATCTTGATTATCAGTCGCATCCTCTTTCTCTTTCTCTTTCTCTTTCTCTTCCTCTTCCTCTTCCTCTTCCTCTTCCTCTATAAAGAGGTATTTTTTATTTATCTCTAAGAGCATTTCGATCTGCCTTATAAGGCCAAGCAAAGCGAAGTTATCATCCGGATTATTATACGTTTTTATTCGAATAAAGCGATCAATAAGAGACTGGGCTTTCTCTAAAAGGGTCATACCAGAGTAACAGCCTTCTCCTCCTGCTATTGAAGAAAACAGGCTGTTAAACACATTGTTCAACTCTCTGGCCAGTTCTTCCGCATCATCTATACCTCTTTCCAAGCCAAGGACACTGGCGAGAGTTTTGCTATTAAAAAAAGTACAGTAATTATAATAACCATGTCCCAGCACTGCCTCTGCCACATCCATAAGAGCATGGACTCTCGAAGACTGAGATTCGGCAAAAATTTTAAAATCAATATCAGCACTGGTATCAACAGATGAACTTGATGAGCTACTTGACGAGCTATCCACATTTAAGTTATTTTTACTATCTATACTCTCAAGTTTTTCTTTTTGTTCTTCCAAATTTTCCCCCAGACCTTTCAAAAAATAATCGTAGTACTCCCCATCCTTTTTACCTGCACTAAAATATCTACCTAGGATTCCAACCACCCGCGAAAAAATATCTCTATAATCCTGCTCCGCCCGCATCGCCACGGCTCTCTTCATCGCACCGAATCCGCAGCAGAAAAGGCTAATAAATAAACTCAGTAACAATTTTTTATTGAAAACTACCATCTGTATCCTCCGTATTACTAGACATATTATAAAAACAGTTACACTATAGCACATCTAAAAAATTATGCAATAGCAGAATGACCTGCACATCCTGGTTAGGTTGGAAGGATTCGAACCTTCGCACGACAGGATCAAAACCTGTTGCCTTGCCGCTTGGCTACAACCCAACGGGATGGAGGCAGTCTAAAATGTTTATCATACGAGTCAAGCGGTGTGGTCTGGGTGAATGTTTGCCAACCCACCAGAAGTGGTCACTGCACAGATTCTCGCCCAGACAAGGGGTGTGCCAGTTCTTTTTAACTTTTTTCTCATGGGAAG
>JAIRXK010000045.1 GCA_031268315.1 Puniceicoccales bacterium
AACTTTCCTCGAAAGTTGAATAATCCTCCAGAACAGCGGCCGCAGCTGCTGGATCTAGTGCCATGTGCTCTATGGTTTTTACCGCTTTATCGCAATCTTCCATCTGAATAATTTCAAGGGCAACCCGCCCGCTTCTCACATCACTATTGATGTAGCTCGCAGCTGCCCAAAGTCCTTTTGCTTCGAAAATTCTTTTCTCGCCCTCCAGCCATACCTGTTTCGCATTGCTATTTTTATAGCTTTCGTCATTCACATTTGAACCCCAACAAATATCCCGTGCATGAATCTTTTCTAGATTTGCTATAATTTTTTCCTCCATCTTAGGATTATTAATGTGATAAAAAATTGCCCCTATGCGACTATTCCCCTCTTCCAATATGAGTCCTTTTGACAAGAGTACCGCAGCCGCCATGGCGTCTTTTTCCCCATGCTCCGTCCAATTCAGACTATTGAAGATCCTCACCACGGCCAGGGGAGGCATCCGCAGAAGATGCTCCGCAAAAGTGAAATGGGGCTGCCACCGTGAGCGGCAATTTCCCTCGCTGAGGCATTTCCGTGCTGCGTCAGCCACCAGTGTCTTCAGTTTTTCCGGATCCATTGCCCCCATAATGGCCGCTATTTCCGGGCGTATTGCATTCATGCATGGGGCAAAAATCCTCCACAATAGGCCATTAACCTGGCTCTCTTCCATTTGATTTAGAATATTTGCCGCTTTTACGGGATCCATGCCAAATATAATGCAGATGCGAATTTCCACGTCTTCAATGAGCGACAGCGCTTTCGCTGCTTTTTCGGGGTTCATCTCGCCGATCACATTCGCCATCTCCACCAAATTCTTGAGATTCTGTCCACACAGAAATTTCGCAATGGCCAATGGATCTGCGCCATTTAGACGCCCCGCAATGCGCCTGCACCGGCTGGCATAGGCAAAATTTGCACGGTTAAGCGCATTGCGCTCGTGGTATTTTCGTATTTTACCCTCCATAAAAATTTTCCATTTCTCCGCCGAAGATTCCACCAGCACCTCGCTATCGGTGGGACCGGCATTGCACAGATTTTGCAGATTTGCTTCCATTTTCCCAATGGCAGCGTAACCCAGATTCACATTGCCGCTTACACTTTCGACGGTCGAGTAATTGCTAATTGAATTCATATTTTTATTTTATACTTGAATACGCAAGATACACTTTTCACTGCATTTGTCAATAATTAAATTCAAAGAATATCCGATCGATCGCAAAATTTAAAATCCAAGATTAATTGCCAATGTTCCAACCGCAATCACCGCCTTTGTCGAGATCAAAATCCGGAGTTGAAAAAATCCTCATCCACGCATTTTTTTTAGGTTTTGAACTTTTAGCCACCGTTGCGAATTTGAAAACAACCTCGCAATTAAGATTTTCCTAAATATTTTTGAGGCGAATTAAACATAGATAATTGGTGAAGAATTAGTGTCATCAGTTTGTATTTGATCTTTTTCATCTGATGTAAAATTACTTCCATCAGTTTTCATTAAATCTTCCTCCTTGTGCTGACTCCTATGTCGGTGCAGGAGTCCAATGGCTCCTGCTTCGACGATTGCGCCACCTATGCCGATGCATAGTACCACTGGCCATCCAATGACTGCTCCGACAACTATGGTGGCAATAATTGCTACGGCCAATACAATCAATGCTCTATTTAGGGTTCCCGTAAAAATTTCTCCTAGCCATTTGATGAATGGCGCCTTCCGCTTTTCAATTTTACAGGACGCAGATTTGCTATTTTCTAGATTATAAATATCTTCATTTTTTGAAACAATTTGCTCGATAATATCGGATTGAGTATTATCTGAATTTTCGCCTTGCGAGCGCTTCTCCTCTTTTAGAATATTACTGATTTCATTTGATTCAATGGTACTGGATTGAGTGCTGCTTGCATCGTCGCTTACGTTTGATTCAATGGTACTTGGCTGAATGCTTTTTGCATTATCGCTTTGTGAAATCGCATCCTCATCCGCCGGAGTGGGAGTTGCGCCTTTAATTTCTTTCATTTTTTCTCGAATGTTACTCGCATAATCACACAATGAGTTCCTACATAGAATTTCTTTTTGTAACTCCTCACTCATTCCCAGGAAGGCCCTCGCTACTTTTTCCTGGCCGTCACTTTCATTTAGCATATCCCTCACAATGCGTACTATCTTGAGATCGTCGCGACCATGTCTCAAAAACTTCAACAAAATTCTTCCTAAAAATTTTCCTCCCTTTTCAGGAGTTATTTTCTCCTGCATCAGAAATTTCACAATATATTCTGAATTCATAAACTCCATGATACCTGCCACCCTGTCACTATCATCGTAATTGTAAGAATTTCTATTATCGCTCGGCGAAATTGCGCAACACATGGCATTGAGAGCTTTCAAAATATTCTCCGGCTTTATTTGGCCTGTCTTAAAAATTTCATTTAAATCATAGAAAGCAAAAGCACCCTGTAAAATGGCCGCTAGAAATGGTTGATTTTCTAAATTCAATGAAATTAGACTCTCTAAAATTAAGGCTGTTTCTTTAAGCTTTTTTAAGGTATCAATTGCTATCCCAAAAGCACCATGCACTACTTTTTTAGATTTGTTAGAATTATTCCACATTAAAAATGAAATCATTGCCGCATCTTTAGGCGGCATTGTTGAGTTATCAGTAAAAATACGCGCTACGGCCTCAGGCTTCATGCTTTCACTGCTCATAATATGCACTAAGGTATCTCTATTTGTTTTCAATAATTCTAATATGATTAATGCTGCAGCTTTAATTTTATCGTAGTTACTATAATGCATGCACATTTCGCCTATAACGCTAATTGCTGTTTCTTCATCTTTCTGGTATAACATATTAAAAAGTTTCATTGCATCGGCAAAATCTTCACTCCTATTTGCCATTTTTGTTAGTAGTGCTCCTATGCTTGCAACCTCCATGTAACCATGCCGTAGGATTTTTTTTATGTCATCGGCATTTCCCGATTTTTCCAATAAAATTTCCGCACCAAATTTACTTCCGCGGGAACACATGGAATCCAAAATTCCAATTGCTTTTTCATTACTGTATTTTGAATATATTAGCTCAAAAATCGCCATTGCATCCCCATGAGATGTCGCATCCTCGGCCATTTTTACTAGTATTATTCCTATGCTTTTATTATTCACAGAATAACTCAGCATGATATTTTTCATGCCAGCATCGACTGTAAAGTCATCAATATTCTTTAAGTTTTCGACTGTAAAGTCATCAATATTCTTTAAGTTTTTTTGCAAAACTGCTATCGCCAATTTACTCCCATGGTCACACATGGAATTAAATATCTTCATTGCTTCTTCTTCACAGTCTTCATCGCATATAATTTTTTCAAAAATCGCCATCGCCCTATCTAATGTTTTTCCATTCTCTGCCATCTTTGTCAAAATGATTCCTATATATTCAGGACTTATGCGCCTATTTTGTAGAATGTTTTTCCTGCTTTCATTATTTTCCAGCACTTCCGGCAAAGATGCTATAGCTATTTCGCTTTGTAAGAAGCATAGCTTATCAACCACTTCCAATGCGCAACTGCCATCACTCTTGCAGCAGATGTCCTTGAAAATTTCATTCATTTGTTCTGAATGTCCATCAATTTCCATTAAGATTTCTGCCATTCTGATTGAATTATTATTTTCGGTTATCAGAGACTCCACTATGTCATTATTTTTATTCATCATCCTTCCTATGAGTGATGCCACTATTTTGTTCTCATTATTCTTTACTTTACAACCACACGGAATATACATATGCATTATGACTCCACATGCCTTTTTCTTATCTTTATTAAACATTGCTTCAAAAATTTCCACTGCTTTCTCAAAAGTTTCATCATTCCCCGTCAACATTCCCAATAAATTTCCCATGGAGATTTCGTCAATTTTGCTATTTAGAAAAAAATCAATTATAATACTTTCATTTTCTAGCAAAATTTTAATTGTTTTTTCAGGGCTATTAGCGGCTACGAGATTGAAAACTGTGAGCATTTTTGACTTATCGTTCAATGCACACATGGCTTTGAAGAATTTTTCTGCTGCCTCGAGAGTTGTGGATTGATCAGTCAAAATTTTGCTCGCGGTATCGACATCCAATGTCTCACTTTGAAAAACGCCTAGTATGACATTAGCGCAATCTTCATCATTTTTGATTGACATCTCTGTGAGCATGCATATCGCATTGGAATTTATGTGTTTGCACATGCAAACCATAATTTCAATTGCTTTCAATTTATTTTCAGCATATATTGACATAAGGTGGTTCACTGCATCTTCGTGAATTGCTAATTTATTGTCCGTTAAAATGCGCGCCATAGCCATATTGGACACTCCTGCCTTCAGCAAGGCATTGAGTACATTTTTGAGATCACCACCTTCCATTTCCAGCAAGAAATTCACTGCTTCAGCTATCTTTCCACATTGAATTAATTTATTTAAAATTTGAAGTACTTTACCATTATCTTGAACATATATTTCTTTCATGTATTTCATTATTTCTTGATTTATTTCACGAGCACCCCATTGCCTTTCAGGGTAAAGCATATTCCATATGGAACTTACCTCCATTTCATTACTCAGCAAAGCAGGAACTATATCTTTCGAGTTACCGCTTCGGTTTATTGCTTCTAAAATTCTAATTGCGTTAGAACTATTTCTTTGAGCCGTTACATTTAAAACTTGAAATACTAATGTTTTATTGTTTTGATATACCCCGTTGAGAATATTTATACATTGTACCTGATCAGATCTCCCCAAAATTACCAATCGACATTCGCTGTCCATTTTTTCACTCGCAAAAATATCATTTATCTTTTCTTTGTCAAAATTACTTCTTGCTTTTTTTGCTTTTAAGCACATTTCACAAAAAAGATTAGCTACACTTTCCTGTCTCCTGTTTATGCGCTTAATTGAATTCACTTTACTTAAAAATTCAGCTATCTCGTCCGCACTTTTGCCATTTAACATCAAAATGTTTACTAATTTTTCACTATCTATGTGACAATTAATCCAAATTAATGCCAAAATTGCAGGATTGTTTCCACTGAAAAAAATTTTATTTAAATTTGTAGTTCGAAATTTTTCCATAGCCTGCATAGCAAACTGTGTTAACCTTTGATAGGCACTTCGCTTGTCTTTTATGGCATTAGCACAGAGGCCCCTGAAACAATCCGCTCCCTCATCAAGATTGCCATTTGTCTCATAGGCATTTGCTAAAATGCCCGTAATCATTTTAATTCCATCCTGTTTTTCATTACCAAATATCATATTCATGACGTTTGTTATTTTCTTAGCTAATTTGCCACTCCAACGTGCGAGACTCATGCATAGAATATTTGTTACTTTTTCACATTTACCCGAAGTATACATTTCATTTAAGAAATCTACTATTTCATTGGCCGCTATCATTTCACTTTCAAAAATTCTCTCTATAAATTGCCAATCCAGTTTCTCATGCAGCAAAATCGTTGATGCCTGTTTATTTTTTAGAATATCAATTGGTTTTTTTAAGTTTGTGACATACATTTTTCTATAAACTTCCCCCGCATTCTCAATAATCCCTAAGACTTCCGCTGCCTGATCCTCACTTATGTCTACATCCAGCAAAACTTTTGCTGCGATTTCCGGATCTGCATCTTGAAAGCAATTTTTGATCACTCCGCTGTCTTTAGAGGCAATTGCGGCCATGGCTATTTTTTTTAACTCATCGAAAGTGTCGTCTGATTTTATGAACGGAGATGAATTATCTGTTTGCACATTCAATCCAATTATTGACAGCGATGATGGGGTCGAATTTATCGGCCAGTCATCACCGGAGTACAAGGCTTGGCTGCTTAAACTGGAATTTGTCTTGAATTCAACTATACTCATCGCACCTCCCAACTACTCATGCACCGAATATAAAGAAGTATTTCCAATTGTCAACGGATATTTTTTATTTTCGGATTTGCAAAGTGACAGTGATTGATTTGCTTGGCAACGCCACAATATGAGAGGGGAGATCAATTTCCCCGTCCGGACATGCCGGGCGAAAATATTGCAGATCCATTCGCCGACCACAGTTTCTGCCATTTCCCTTTTGACTAAAAGCATTAACTCACGCGTCACTTTCAAAGTTAGAAATATTATCAATGGGCCCATTCCGCGATTCTATGGTCCAGGTGGAAATTTCTAGAGAAATATCTCCTATGGAGCCTTCGAGTCCGCCATAGGAGGTTGACAGGTAGACGGATATATTTTTCCCAAAAATGGAAAAAGTCGACTCGGCAATGGCTGTATAATTTTGGGGGATTTGAGTCGAAAATACGATTTCCCCATTGGGATAGCTCCATTCGCCAAGGAAAAGCTGGTAGGCGTAGTTTCCAGGTGCATTTTCATAGACTTCGGCCGGGAAAAATTGAAATTCTCTGGCAACGGAAGTGGTTTCATCGACGGTCTCATAGGAAAATAGTGGCGGAGTGGCAAGCCTTTCCTTCGGCTGGCAGGTGCACATGACCTCGTAGGATGCGGAAAAGTCTCCGATCTCCATGACGCTGTAGGAGTAGTGAACGCCGATGCCGTAGAACATCCAAAAACAGTCAGCCACATCCTGGGGCGAAAGATTGACAATTGTTTCATTGCCCGTGCCCGGAATGGTCGCGATAGAATGGGGCAATCCAGATGGGTTGACGGCAATTAGAAAGGGAGAAGCACTTTGGGGTAACATGGGGACTTCCCGGTCTTTTATGCATTTCCGTGGAAAAGTCAATTAAAAATATGCTTTTGCAATGGCTGACCCGAACTTTTTCGCCATTGCATTTGCTAATTTCCCGGAATGAAAATGGGCGCTAATGCCGTTCCAACCATGGCAGTCCCTAGGCCAACACAGAGGATTAGCGGCCACATGGACGACGCTACTCCAAGCGCCAGGAGTATGAGCCAGGTTAGAACTGCCGCGG